>JAIEOG010000242.1 GCA_019750655.1 bacterium | reverse complement strand
CGAGCACTGTCACCGCGCGCCCGTTCGGCGCGCCATCGGACTACCGGGATTCACACCCGTACGCCAGTTGGCCTTAGGCCGCGGGGCCATGCGCCGCGCCGGCTACTTCGGCCGCTGCACACGCTGCTAATTACAACCGGAAAGTCGCGCCTAGTTGGGGCATAAACATCACAACGGATCCGCGGACCCCGAAGCTGATGCGGAAGAAGAGATCCATTTCATTGTCCAAATTGAATTGGAATCCCGGGGTCAGAAGCATCATGAAGTCGAGGAACTTCACACTGGCACCTATCGACAAGACTGGGCCGAGGCCTAGTCCCAAGATCGGTGTGAGCTGATTATTCACTCCAAAGCGGTAGTACACCATCGGCAACGCCGGCACGATGATGCTCAAATCCGGGCTAGCCTGGAAAAACATGCCGCTATCCAAGCCTAGGTAAACCGGCGCACGTTGCGCTATACGCCGTGCTATTGCGATCCCCACGCCCGGTCCGACCGCTGCTCCCGCCACCATAAATGCCGGGCCCACATGCACCACTGCCGTTGCATCCGAAGGCCCTGCCGCGCGGGCCCCTTGGCTAAAGACCGTGACTAGCAATAAAATAAAAGCCTTAGGGATAAATCGCATGGGGCGTGCCTCCAAGACTCTATACTCCCTTTGAAAGGAACGCTGTGCAACGAGAGATTTTGGTCGTAGACCCCGCCGTTAAAGTGCCGGAGACAGACTGTTACAACCGCATCGCCGAGACAGCGCCTGCTCCTTGCAGCTACCACCTGCCGAAATTCACAGGGATGGACGCGCTTGAGCGAATCCAGGCAAAGCCTCTGGCGATCATCGTGCTAGGAAGCTCCAGCAGCGTGAACGACAAGTTCGACTGGCAAATCGCGTTGGGTAGCTGGCTCAAAAAGCACATGGATGCCGGCATTCCAACACTCGGACTTTGCTTCGGCCACCAGCTGATTGCACACCTTTATGGCGCACCCGTACGCGAAATCTTTACGGACGGGAGAAAGCACCTGGGCTTCCGCGCCGTGCAACTCCAGCAAAACCGCCTCTGGGGGGCCGCTGCCACCGGCAAACTCACTGTCTCGCACAAAGAAGCCGTCATGGAATGCCCGGCGGGATTTGAAGTAGTGGGTAAGAGCCCCGAAGTGCCAATCGATGCGATTGCGCACAAGACACTGCCGATCTGGGGATTCCAATCCCACCCGGAAGCCACAGCGTTGTTCTTGAAATACCATAGCGTCCCGCCTTCGGAGGATCCGAAGTGCTTTGAGTTCGGCTATGGATTGATTGCGCGATTCCTAGAACTCGTGAAGTCCTAGGCGGCTTTTTTCGGATTGGTAACGTCGTAGATCTTCTTCTCGACGAAAATTTCAAACAACACAGGATCGAGCTGCCCGGCAGCCACTTCGCGCGCCAAGATATCAATGGCTCGGGCCGTGGGCACTGCTTCTTTGTACCAGCGATCTGCCGCCGTGAGGGCGTCGAAGATGTCGGCGATGGTCATAATCTTCGATTGGAGCGGGATTTCGTGAGATGTCAGCCCGCGCGGGTACCCACTCCCATCCAGCTTCTCGTGGTGGCAGTAAGCGATTTCCGGAAGGTGGCGGAAATCCTTGGTCCAAGGGATCATTTTCAAGAACTGGTACGTATGACGAACGTGCGATTCGATTTCCAAACGCTCGCTATCGGTCAGTGAGCCCTTGGCCACCGACAAAGCTTGGAACTCTTCTTCGCTGAGCACTTTCACCGGACTGCCATCCGGCAAGAGCATTTGCTCATGACGAATGCGATCTAAACCCACCCGGTTTTCTTGCTTCAAAACGTTTGGTTCGTTCGCAGCAACAATGACCTGCCAGTAGTATTCAATTTCTTCAAGGCGCTGGAGGTATTCTTTTTCCCAGCGATTGTCTTTGCCGAACTTCAGCTGCTTTTCGAGGAAAGCGATTTTCGCAGCTGCTTTACAGATCTTGATGCGTTCTTTCACCGCTTCGAGCTGGTAGGAGTGCAGCTTCTTGGCTTTCACCAGCACTTCTTCGCGCACGCCGATTTTTCCAAAGTCATGGAGCAAGGAAGCGTATTCGAGCTCGCGGATTTCTTCTTCTTTAAATTTCACCGAACGGTAAATGCCGGTGGTGACGTCATTGGTCGCGCGGGCAAGACCCACGCTCAGCTTCGCAACGCGCTCGGAGTGACCGCCCGTGCTCGGGTCTCGTGCTTCAATTGCAGTAATAGAAGCTTTGATGAAACCTTCAAACAAGCGCTGGATATCGGCGTACAGATCGATGTTCTCCAGGCAAATGGCTGCTTGGGTGCCGAAGGAAGAAAGCAAGCTTTCATCACCCACTTCGAAAGCGCAGGTCGCGCTATTGGGATCTTGCGGGTCTTGCTTCTTGTTCACAAATTGTAAGAGCGCCGTAGTTTCATTGCGGCCGTTTTTCAACGGCACCGTCAATGCCGACCGAGGTGCTGTAGCGCCTGTATGGTCCACACTCTTCTGCCACTGCGGAGCCGTAAGTGGCGGAAGCTTCGCGACATCCGGGATATTGCAGATGCGAGACGTAATCGCGACGTAACCGCAAACACTGCTCTCCACGACTTTAAGCATTTGCTCCGAAAACTTTGGCTCCTGGCCGCGCTCCGCTGAGATTTTGATACGGAAATAGAGCTCCCCATCGATCTCCTGGATCATGTAAAGCGTGCCGCCCTCAGCACCAATGAGATCCATACCGCGCGTGAGAATCGTCGATAGCAACCGCTGTGGATTTCGCTCAGCGGATAGATCGATAAAGATCTCATTTAGCTGTTCAAGCGTGCGGCGGTCCACGCCGGGCTTGGAGCGATCTTCCGACCGCACGAGCTGGCGTACGGCGCGTAGCAAGTGGAAGTCCAAATGGTGTTGCGCATCGCCCGTGGAAAGCACTTCCAAGAGTTCGGTGAATCCACTGCGGTGGTAAAGAAACTCCGGCGGGTTTTCTGCAACGACAACTACGCCGTAGCTCAGAGAAATATCGTCACGCAGGCGGCGTTTGAAAAGTTCGAGGACCGGTAGAAACTGATCGGCTCCCATCACAGCAATGAGCCGCAGCTTTTCTGTACGCGCTGTCTCGAGCGCTTGCAAAAGAGCTTCGTTCGTCTTGGCGCGGACAGTGCGCCAATCCGCAGGCAGCGTGAGCTTCTCCGTGGCGGAAGACTCATGCACTACGAAGAGTGTTTGCTTGGAGTGGATCTCGAGCGAAACGAGCATGGTGGCCTCTACCTCTTTTCGGTAAAAGGCCTGAAACCACTGAGCTTTTAGTAGCCGCCTTGCAGTCTTTCGAGCTTGTTTTTCCAGCGGCTTTCCACGACGCGGCGTATCGTGCGGTTTTCGGGGGCTTCGAGCTCCGGATCCGCCTCTAAAAGTGCCAAAGCTTCCTGACGCGCCAAGCCAAGAAGGTGGCCATCTTGCAGAATATGGCCCGCACGAAAACCGGGTAAGCCGCTCTGGTGGGTCCCCAGAAACTCTCCCGGGCCGCGGAACTTCAGGTCTTCCTCGGCGATCTCAAACCCGTCTTCTGTTTCTTCCAGGATGCGCAACCGATGCGGGATTTTATCGTCGACGAGCAGAATGCATTCCGAAGCTTTGTCGCCCCGCCCTACCCGCCCGCGCAGCTGGTGCAGTTGTGAAAGCCCCAAGCGATCGGGATGCTCAACGACCATGAGAGTCGCATTGGGCACATCAATACCAACTTCGATTACTGTCGTAGAAACGAGTAGGCGGTATTTACCCGCTTTGAAGTCCGCAAGGATGGCGTCTTTTTCTTCCGGCTCCATTCGCCCATGTAAGAGCGCCACCGGAAACTCGGGAAAGACTTCCTTGCTCAACGATTCGTGCATGCGAGTTGCGGATTTAAGCTCGAGCTTCTCGGAATCTTCAACGAGTGGGTAAATCACGTAGACCTGCTCGCCACGGGTCAAAGTCTCGCGAATTTTCGAATACAGGCGCGGGCGGGCTTTTTCATTCCAGATGCGCGTTTGGATAGGCAACCGATTCGCAGGTTTTTCTCGGATCCACGTCAAATCCAGATCGCCATACAACGTAAGAGCCAACGTACGAGGGATGGGAGTCGCCGTCATCATCAGCAAGTGCGGCGTCCCCTTCACAGCCTTGCGTAGCAGCTCTCCACGTTGCTCGACACCAAAGCGGTGCTGTTCGTCAACAACCACGAGCCCTAGGTCGTGGAACTTCACCTTTTCCTGAAACAACGCGTGCGTTCCAATGACGACTGAGGCATCTCCCGACTCAACGGCTTTGCGGACTTCCTTACTAGATGCCGTCGATTGCGTGAACAGAATCGATCGGATTCCCAGAGGTGCCAAAAGCTTTTCCGCCGTACGGTGGTGCTGCTGTGCGAGTACTTCGGTGGGGACCAAGATGGCGGTTTGCGTGCCGCAGCTCGCCGCCACCACAGCTGCACCCAGGGCGACGACGGTTTTGCCCGAGCCGACATCGCCCTGCACGAGGCGGCTCATGGACTGCAGACTCCCCATATCGCGCACAATCGCGTCGAGCGCCTTCACCTGATCCCCCGTTAACGCGAAGGGCAGGCCCTTGAGATACGCTGAAAACAGGTTTTTCTTGTCTACGAACGAGCGGCCGACTTCTTTGTCGCGCAGCTGTTTCTTCAATGCGAGACCGAGCTGCAAAACAAAAAACTCTTCAAAAGCGATGCGGTTAAAGGGCGCTTGCGGAGTGCCTTCGGAATAGTCTTTGGGAAAGTGCAGTGAAATGAAGCTCTCACGCAAGGGTGGCAATCCCAAGCGCGTACGCATCTCTTCCGGCAAGGGCTCATCGAGAAGCGGCAAGCTCTCTTTCAGCACCTGGGCCATGATCCGGCGCAACGTCTTCTGGTGCAGCCCTTCCGTTTCGCTGTACACCGGAATCACGCGCCCAAAGTGGTAAGAGGGCACGGGCTTTCCGTTGGATTCCACCGCGGCTTCGTAATCGGGGTGATTCATCCGCGCAAAGCCACCGAAAAATGCGGCCTCGCCATGCACCAGCAGCCGATTGCCTTTTGCGAAATCTTCCTCGAGCGATTTGTAGCCGCGAAACCAGAAGAGGCGCAGCACACCCGTCGCGTCCTTCACTGTCGCTTCAAAGCGGCTGATGCGCCCTTTACGAATAGTCCGGCCGCCGAGTGATTCGACATAGGCCGTGGCCGTTTGCCCGGTGACAAACTCTCCGATGGGCGTGATCTTGCGGCGGTCTTCGTAGGCGCGCGGTAGGAAATACAGCGCATCTTCGACAGTGCGGATGCCTTTTTTCGAAAATAGGCGTGCTAGCTGAGGCCCAACGTACTTAACGCACGAGATGGGATCTTCTAGCTGCATGCCTCAGGAATACTTCACCGAAAGGATTTCGTACTCGACCGTACCCTTGGGAATTTTAACCGTGACGCTGTCTCCCGCTGTTTTACCGAGGAGTTGGCGTGCAACCGGAGACTCGATGCTCAAGAGGCCTTCTTTGACGTCGGCTTCGTCGACACCCACGATGCGGTAGTTTTTCTTTTCATCGTTATCGACATCGAGAAGTTCGATCTGGGCGCCAAAGACAACCTTTTCAGTGCGGATTTGGGATGTATCCACCACCTGCGCGCGCGCAAGTTTGTCTTCCACTTCTTTGATGCGGCCCTCGATAAACGCTTGCTGCTCTTTAGCAGCATCGTATTCGGCGTTTTCGGAAAGATCGCCATGCGCACGCGCAGTGGCAATCGCTTGGATTACACGGGGGCGAGCGACAGTCTTCAGTTCTTTCAGCTCGGCATCAAGCTTCTGTTTCCCCGCAACAGTCATCGGGACGGAACTCATTTAGGACAACCTCTCCTGCAAGCAATGGGTGTCTAGCTGAGCTCGTTTGAACTCTGCCAGCGCTTGTGCCCCGGCACGTGCCGAAGCGAGGGTTGTGAAATAGCACAGGTTCCGCATTAATGTCGCGCGTCTCAATTCGTAAGCTGCGCCGACCTCATGCACGCCCAGTGCGGAGGTGTTGATGACGAGGTGGATTTCGCCGTTCTTGATGAGGTCCACCACGTGCGGGCGGCCTTCATTCACCTTATTGACGACGGCAACTTCGAAGCCATGTTTTTGCAGATAAGCCGCGGTCCCGCGTGTGCCACAGAGGGCAAAACCCTGTTCCACCAGCTGCTTAGCGATTGGCACCAGCGCCGGCTTGTCCGTTTCCTTAACGCTCAGGAATGCCGAGCCACTCATCGGGAGACGGAAACCTGCGCTCACCATCGCTTTGCCAAAGGCCTCGGCGAAATTGCGGCCAACGCCCATGACTTCGCCAGTGGAGCGCATCTCGGGACCCAGCACAATGTCGGTGCCCGGGAAGCGGCTAAACGGGAAGACTGCCTCTTTAACGTAAACTAGCCCGCCCGACTTACCAGTAGTCGGGAAGTCTTTAAGCTTCGCGCCGAGCATAATCTTCATTGCTATCGTCGAATAAGGCACGCCGTTCGCTTTGCTGGAGAAAGGCACCGTACGAGACGCACGCGGGTTTACTTCGAGCACGAAGATCCGGCCGTTCTCGATAGCGAACTGGATATTGATCAAACCGCGCACACCAAGCGCCAGAGCCAGCGAGCGCGTTTGGCGTTCGATTTCTTCGGTGACGGATTTGGGCAGCGTTGCTGGCGGGATCACGCAGGCGGAATCGCCCGAATGCACGCCTGCTTCCTGGATTTGCTCCAAGATGCCGCAGATCAAAACGTCTTCCCCATCGCAGACTGCGTCGACATCGACTTCCACCGCTTGGTTCAGGAAGCGGTCGATAAGCAGCGGTGACTCCGGCGTGACTTCTACGCCGCGCGAGAGCCAGCGATCAAAATCGCGGGTGTTGTAAAGAATCTCCATGCCGCCGCCGCCCAACACGAAGGACGGGCGCACCAACAACGGGAAGCCGAGCGCCTCAGCAGCCTTGGCGGCTTGATCCCGGTGCGTAACGATGCGGCTATCTGGCTGGTGGATCCCCAGACGATCACAAAGTACTTTGAACTTGTCGCGGTCTTCTGCAGTCTCAATCGCTTCTGCGGAAGTCCCCAAGATCTTCACATCGCTTTCCGACGAAAGCTTGCGGCTCAGGTTGAGGGGCGTTTGGCCACCAAAGTGGACCACGACGCCTTCGGGTTTTTCCCGGTGCAGGATTTCTAGGAGATCTTCCAAGAATAGCGGCTCGAAATAGAGCTTATCGCTGACATCATAATCGGTGCTCACCGTCTCTGGGTTGCAGTTGACCATGATGCTGTCATAGCCCTCTTCCCTGAGAGCCATGGAAGCGCGCACGCAGCAGTAATCGAATTCAATCCCCTGGCCGATGCGGTTCGGCCCACCGCCCAAGATCATCACTTTCTTGCGGCCTGATTCTGGCACAGGATCGCTAGTGGGTTCGTAAGTGGAATACAGATAAGGCGTCTGGCTTTCGAATTCGGCCGCGCACGTGTCGACCATTTTATAGCTCGGACGAAGATCCAAAGAGTGGCGGTGCGTGCGGACTTCTTTTTCGGAAGCCCCCGTGAAGTGTGCAATCGCCGCATCCGAGAAACCCATGCGCTTCCAACGCAACAGCGACTTGCGCGGAATATCTTTCACCCGCCCATGGAATTCGGCGATGAAACGCTCTTCGACGATAAGCTGCTCGATCTGTTGGACGAACCAGGGATCAATGCTGGTGGTCTCGTGGATTTCCTCGGCGGAAATACCTTCGCGCATACCTTGAGCAACCCAAAGCAGTCGATCGGGTTTCGCGTTCTTGATGTAGTTGCGGATGCCGTCGGCCCAGTTCTGGCCCGAACGTAAGCGGCGGCGTTCCACGAAAGGCTGGAAGCCCCAGATTTTCGTTTCCAGAGAGCGCAGAGCTTTTTGCACGGACTCTTGGAATGTACGCCCGATGGCCATCGCCTCGCCGACAGACCGCATCGACGGAGATAGCTTGGAATCTGAACGCGGGAACTTGTCGAAAGCGAAACGCGGGATCTTCGTCACGACATAGTCGATGCTCGGCTCAAAGCACGAGAGCGTCTTTTTCGTGATGTCATTTGGAATTTCGTCGAGCGTGTAGCCGACGGCGAGCTTCGTCGCGATCTTGGCAATTGGGAAACCCGTTGCTTTAGACGCCAGGGCTGAACTGCGCGAGACGCGCGGGTTCATTTCGATGGCGACCATGCGGCCGGTTTTGGGATCGATCCCAAACTGCACGTTCGCGCCGCCCGTATCCACACCGACTTCGCGGATGATGCGGATCGCGGCATCGCGCATGTTTTGGTATTCGACGTCGGTCAAAGTCTGCGCAGGAGCGACCGTAATGCTGTCACCCGTGTGGACGCCCATGGGGTCCAAATTTTCAATCGAGCAGACAATGATCACATTGTCTTTGCGATCGCGCACGACCTCGAGCTCGTACTCTTTCCAACCCAAAACAGACTCGTCGATAAGCACTTCACCGACGGGACTTGCTTCCAAGCCCTTTTGGATTTCGGTCGCGAATTCTTCGACGTTATAAGCGATGCCCGCACCCGTACCGCCCATCGTGAACGAGGGCCGGATGATGCAAGGGAACCCGACGACTTCAGAAATCGCACGCGCTTCTTCCAACGTCTTGGCGACACCGCACTTCGGGTAATCCACACCCACGCGGTCCAACACCCCTTTGAAAAGATCGCGGTTCTCGCCCAGCTCAATCGAGCGGACTTTGGCGCCAATGAGCTCCACGCCGTACTTTTCGAGCACGCCGGATTTGGCCAGCTGCACGGCTAAGTTTAATGCCGTCTGCCCGCCCATGGTCGGCAAGATGGCCTGAGGGCGTTCTTTGCGGATGACGTCTTCGACGTAATCGACTCTTAAGGGCTCGACGTAAGTGCGGTGTGCAAGCTCTGGGTCGGTCATGATGGTCGCTGGGTTGCTATTCACCAGAACGACTTCGTAACCCTCTTCTCTAAGAGCCTTGCAGGCTTGAGTGCCGGAATAATCAAATTCGCAGGCTTGGCCAATAATAATTGGGCCGGAACCCAACAGGAGAATCTTCTTAATATCGGTACGGCGAGGCATTTAGATCCTACTATTATCGTCGTAAATCTTATCAATGGGCATCTGCGGGTAAATGCGATGCTTCAAATACATCCCGACGAGAATCCACAACCACGATTGGTAAGTGGAATAATCCTGCGACTTCTTAAACTGCTTTACCTTGCTCTTGATGTACGGGTGCACCGTCTCCAGGTGGTAAGAAGGGCGGCGGACAAAGTCGAAGCCTTGCTTCAGATCCGCCGAGCGGCTGATCAAGCGGCCCTCGACGATATCGCCTTTGTTGATGCCCAGAAAATCCGTCGGCAGTGTCCGCGGAACGACGTAGCTCTTTCCGCTGTAAAGGTCTTTTAGCTTCAATCCCGAGTCCGCAGATTTCGCCACCGTGAAGAGGCTGCGCGTGCTGCCACCCTGGATATGCCGCCAGTAAGTACGCTCTTCAGGCGTCAACGATTCCAACATTTCTGGAAGCTGCTGCTCGAAAACACACCAGTCGTAAAAGAAGTCCCACAGATCTTCGATGAGGTCCGCGTTGTCCGGTTGCGTGAGGGTGAGCCGCAGGCGCGTGTGGAAATCCTTGCGCAAGTCTGCCAGACGGTCTTTGTCGACGGTTTCAATAATCCGCCGAACCAAGATCTCAAACTCAGGGTGGATCATTCCAAACTGAGGCATGGCCTTGTCTTGCATCTGCACAATCATCTCAAAAACCCCTTCAAGAAGGCCTGGAACACGCCGAATCCATCGTGCGGTCCAGGGCTGGCTTCAGGATGAAACTGGACACTCGAAAAACGCATCTTCTCGGAAAAGAAACCCTCAACCGTGCCGTCATTGAGGCTGACGTGGGACAGTTCGATCCCCTTCTGCTTCAAGTCTTCAGCGCGTACCGCAAAACCATGGTTCTGGGACGTAATCACAATGCGGCCGGTGCGCTCGTCGCGGACGGGGTGGTTCACACCGTGGTGGCCGAACTTCAGCTTGTAAGTCGTCGCGCCCAGAGCACGGGCGAGCAGCTGGTGGCCCATGCAGATGGCCAAGACTGGCACTTTCCCGACTAAGCCTTGGATTTCAGAGACCGCACCCGGCACTCCCGCCGGATCGCCCGGGCCATTGGACAAAACGACGGCTGCGGGGTTTTCTGCCAAAACATCCTGGTACGGGTAGTTGTGCGGCACGACTTTCACACGGAAGCCGTGTTCTTTGACCTGCCGCAGAATTCCATGCTTCACGCCAAAGTCGTAAACGATGGCGGTGCCAGAGGGGCTGGAGACTTCTGGCCGAAACTCCCAGGGAGCGCGGCAGCTCAAGTGACTCACAAGCTCCAGGCCTTCCATCGCAGGGATGGATTCTAAAACTTTCTTCCCATGGGCTTCAATTGAGCCTTGGACATCTTCGAGCGCGAAGATGACGGCGCGTTGCGCTCCTTCACCGCGGACGACGCGCGTAATCTCGCGTGTGTCGACTTCGGAGATACCGGGAACGCCGCACGCTGCGAGAGCGTCATGCAGCGAGCGCTTGGAGCGCCAGTTGGACGGGCGCGACACATACTGGCGTGCCACCACACCGCGCAAAAACAAGTTTCCCGATTCGATGTCTTCGTCGTTGATGCCCGTGTTGCCCAAGTGTGGGTAGGTCATCAGCACGACTTGGTGCGAGTAAGACGGGTCGGTGAAAATCTCTTGGTAGCCGCTCATGCCGGTATTGAAAACCAGCTCGCCACCAGACGACGCACGGGCCCCAAAGCCTTCGCCTTGGAACTGGTGGCCGTTTTCTAGATAGAACACTGCCTCCCACGAGTTCATAGCGTTTCCTTCTTAGAAAAAACGGCGTCCTCAGAACTATATACCACTCGGCCGG
>JAIEOG010000118.1 GCA_019750655.1 bacterium | reverse complement strand
TCATCAATTCTTCGAGCTGGGCCGCGAGCGTTGGTGAAGTCACCGGCTCGGTCAAAATGCGTAAGCCTTCTCCGCCTTTTGCCGAATGGGCTTTCACCAATTCAGCCAGGCGAGCGGCCATGGCGCCCCAGAAAACGGGGTTGTTATCAATCAAAAGGCTTTGCGAGCGATCTGGATCGTAAAGCGAGAGCACCGACGCTTGCGCGAAAGTATCCGTCGTTCCCAAGCTTGCTGGGTGCGCCGGATTGCCTTCGATTTTCGTCGGACGGCCCTGGTGGCTCTCCGCCAAAACACCCAGCGCGCGGCCGTTCACTACCGTCGCGGTAGCAAAAAACAGCGGTTGTCCTGGAACCATGCGCTCCGGCGTCTTTTGGTATGGAACCAAAGTCTGCTCGGGCATCCGCGTGCAAGCGGAAGTGCCGAGAATGGCAACCATGCCACTCGACCATTCCATGAACTCGCGGCGGCTCAGGAAATCATTGTTAAACGGGTTGAAGCGCCCGAGCGATTTCTCGCCCTTTTCGCGTTCTTCCACACTCCGCCAAAACTTTTTGTCTTGCTCTTTCATCGATGACACACCGAGCAGTTGGTTAACTGATGTACCTGAAAATGTTTGAGCGGGCGGATCCCGTGGTGAGCGAGCTTGTCTTTGCTCTTCCACTCGTCATCCGGCTGCCATTCCATGTCGGTCACTTTGTCTTTTGGCCGCAAGTTTTTCGAGGGGTTCCTGTGGCAGTCCAAGCACCAACCCATATAAAGGGTGTTTTGCTTGTACATCAAAGGCATTTGATCCACACGGCCGTGGCACGAGACGCAGCCGACGCCCTTGTTAATGTGGGCGCTGTGGTTGAAGTAAACAAACTCAGGGAGTTTGTGCACTTTCTGCCACTCCAACGGCTTACCGCCCTCTTTAGAGGCTTCGCGGACAGGTTTCAGCATGTCCTGATCGGCCCAGAGCATCTTGTGGCAGTTCATACAGGTCGCGACTGGCGGGATGCCAGCGAAGTTCGAATTCTCGACTCCTGTATGGCAGTAGCGGCAATCTAGACCAACGCCCTGCACGTGATGCTGGTGACTAAATGGCACCGGTTGTTGTTTAAATACTTTTACCTGGGTCGTGTAAGGCGAGCTTTGTAGAGCATACATAAGCCCCACCGTCCCCGCGCCCACTAGACCGGCGACGGCGATGCTGACCAAGGCAAGAGTGTTCGCGCTGCGACCAAAAAGCTGCGGCATGAATTCGCTTTCGATTCCGATTCAACTGACGAAATTTCAGGGTCCAATATTCATTTTCTTTAACGGATCCGTCAAATTGAAAGATTCGGCAGGAACCAGAACGCAAGAAGGGCCACCAGCGTGGGAAACAAGGCACCAAGGAAAAGCGACAGTGGGCTAACACCGGTTTTCCCAAAGCAGCTGTTGAGGATCGAATAGCCCGCCGGGTTAGGTGCATTCGCGATGACCGTGAGACCACCGCCCGTTACCGCGCCCGCCACGAGGGCATACTGCAACGCCGAACTCAAATCGCCGGCCTGCGATCCTAGGAACGTCAGCGCGGCATTGTCCGTGACCGCCGTCAGCGCCGTGCACGCGAGAAACAAAACACCTTCCCCCATCCGCGCGAGCAGGGGTTGTAACCACCAGCTCTGGAACGCCCCTAAAACAACCAACCCCGCGAGGAAGGACGCTACCAAAAGCGACTCTTTGAGCTTTAAAGGCGTCTGAAACTCGCCAGTAACCTGCACCACCGCCAAGAAAACGAGAAACACTCCAAGAAAGAACGTGCTGTGGTGTGCCGTTAGCACCACGAGCGCCATGAAAACCAAGTGCATGACCGTCACCCAAGCCGGAATCTGGGACCGGGAAGTCTTCGAGGCGGCTGGCAGCTTGGCGAGTTCCTTCCAACCAAGCCAAAGGACCACCAACGCATTCGCAGAAACCGCTAGCACGGCCTTGTAGCCGAAGTGCGATTGCATGAAGGCGAAATCCCAACCCCATTTCTTCGCCACCATTAAGACAGGGGGCGCCGCATAGGGCGTGAGAACTCCGCCAATGGAAACATTCACAAAAAGCGTCCCTAGAGCGAGGTACTTCAGGCGGGGACTCAGGGGCGCACCAAACAAGCGATCCTTAAGAAGCATGGCCGTCACGGTCATCGCCGCGGGTTCCGTGATGAAACTACCCAGCAAAGGTCCCAATACAAGCGCCGACACTACATAAGCAGCTGCAGCTGGAAGCGGCAGGACTTGGGCTACTGCCGTAATCACGCCGTTCGCAAAACGCAAAACAGGCGCAGTCGATGCAATCGCCATGATGACAAACACAAACGCGGGCTCCGTGAAGTCCAAGCCCTCGACAAACAAAACAGCGCTGACAGATCCTTCCCACGCGACGATGGCCAGCACGAGCGCTAGGGCCCAGAGACCAAAGACCGCTTCGACTTCGGAAAGCAGGTGAAAAAAGTTTTCGCCAATCGAACCGGGAGCGTACCGGCGCGCCTGGCCCGCAAAGAACTTCACACTGAAGGTGTGGAGCACCGCTAAACCAAAAAGGACAGAAGCGGTCAGCTCAAGTGAGGACGGGACCATGTTTGGCTTCCTTCCCGGGAAAGCGGCAGAAGAAGGCACTCCCCTTACCCGTCGCGCTTTCCACCCAGACTGCGCCACCGTGCCGTTGCATGATGTGTTTCACGATCGCGAGCCCCAGGCCTGTTCCCCCCTGCTCTCGCGACCGAGCTTTGTCGACACGGTAGAACCGCTCGAACAACCGCCCATGGTGCTCCACGGGAATCCCCGGACCCGAGTCCGAGACTTTGAGGATGGTGTCCTCCCCGTACCGCAACCATTCCACACGCAAGCTACCTGCAGAGGGAGTGTACTTATTCGCATTGCCCAAGAGATTTACCAAGACCTGCTCTAAGCGTTGCGCATCGGCAATGACCACCTCCGCGCCGTAGGAAGTTTCGACTTTCTGGCTCTTGGAATCAAAGGCGCCCTGCAATTGTTTCAGCATTCGCTGAGTAATGTCCTTGGTGCTTAGGGGGTCTTTTTGGATGATGCTGTCGGACTCAATCGAAGAAAGATCCAGAAGATCGTTCATCAGATTCATCAACCGATCGCTATTGCGGGCGATACTGTTGAGAAAGTCCATCGAGGGGCCACCCTGGCCCTTGAGATCTTCAATGAGAGTATCCGCGTACCCTTTAATAACCGTCAGGGGCGTGCGTAGCTCATGCGAAACATTCGCGACAAAGTCGATACGCATCTGCTCTGCGGCTTTGAGCTCGGTGACATCATGGAAGATACCGAGAGCACCATAAATCGCGCCATCTTGGCGGCGCAGAGGGGAGACGGACAACCCAAAATAGCGGCGGATCCCTTCTTTCGAATCGAGCGGGAAAGCCTTAGTCGCACCTGTGCGACCATCCTTCAAAGCCGCCTCGAAACCTCCTAAGATATCCGGCTCACGGAAGATCCCCCAGAGTTTGAGGTCGCGGCGGCGCAAGCCTTCGCTTCCGAAAAGCACTTCGAAGCGACTGTTATAGAAAAGCGGATTGCCTTCTGGGTCGACCGCTAAAATCGCGTCGCTGATCGCGCCCATGATGGTGTCGAGCTCACTCTGTTCCATCGAAAGGCTCTGGGTCTTAGCCGCCAGATCCTGTTTGAGGCGATCGATATTGGATTCCAGATCGGCCCACTCATCGAAGACCTCATGAGAGAGATCTTCTTTCGAAAGGACGTCTGGTTGCTGGGACACCAATCTTTGGGTCTTTAGAATCAAGCGGCCTAACGGAAAAACCAGGCGGCGCGCAAGCCACGCCGAGAGCAACCCCAAAAGCACCGCAACTCCGAGCAGTGCCAAACCAAAGGAGGTATCGAACAGACGAAGAATTTCTTGGATATCGCCCAGGTTGACCGAACCATGCAGAACGAGCGGGGCTTGCTCGGCCTGGATCGCAGCATTCAGAACGTCGCGATCGTAGGCAAAGCCCATCTTCCCGCGGACGGCGGCCTGCTTGACCTCGGGCCGATCCGCGAGGTTTTGGAGCGCGTTATCGTCCCGCGAATCGCACCAAACCGACCCATCGGGCTTGAGGAGAATAAGGCGTGTGGAGGTCCGCTCGGCGGCTTTGCGGCACCAATCCGTTGGTGGCTGCGGGGGAATAGCTTGGGCGGTGATAGCCAAGGCATCGTGCAGGCGCCCTTTGGCTTGATCCAGAAACTGTTTCTTAAGAAGGCTACGAGCTACGAACCCCGCCGTGCCCAGTGCCAGCAAGATGAGGAGGGCCTGAACGAAGGCCACCCGATAAAAAATACGCTTGGGAAAGATTTTATCGTCGCCAGCAGGCATCCACAAAACTTAACCGGGATTAGACCGCAAAGCGATTAAATCTTCACTCGGTAGCCCACGCCTCGGATCGTTTCCACCACGTCGGCGCATTTGCCCAGTTTCTTGCGGAGGCCAAAGATATGGGTGTCGATCGCCCGGTCAACTACGGTCACACCCTCACCCTGGACTAAGTCGATGAGGCGTTCACGCGTGAGCACTCGGCCCTGGCTTTTAACCAGCGCAACGAGCAATTTGAATTCTGACGGCGTCAGCGAAAGTTCTTTTTTGTGGCACGTGACCCGGTAGGCGTCCAGGTCGACCGAAAGATCATCAATGGTAAACAGCCGGTCCTCGGAATTGTCCAAGGCGCTGGAGCGGCGCAGTAAGGCTCGCACGCGGGCTAGGAAAACGGGGACCTCGAAGGGCTTGGTCAGATAATCGTCCGCACCCATTTCCAAGCCCAGAACAATATCGGAAGTGTGCGCACGGGCGGTGACCATCAGGATCGGCACACCATGAGTGCCCTTTTCGGCGCGGATTTTCTTACAGAGCTCTAAGCCAGAGACACCCGGGAGCATCCAATCCAGAATCAGAAGCGCATACTCTGATTCACTCGAAAGCGTGCGTATGGCTTGCTCGCCGTCCTCGACGCAGGTGACCTCATGCCCCTCCCGCCGCAGGTGCAGCGCCATGAGTTCTGCAATTTCCCTTTCGTCTTCGACGATAAGAACCCGTGTGCTCACAGCTTGCTCCTATTCAGCGGAATCGTTCTCTTTTGGGGGGGTCGGCACCGCATGGCGGATATCCTGACCAGACGCGCTGAAAATCACGTCTTCGGCGATGTTCGTGGCGTGGTCCCCAATGCGTTCTAAGTTCTTGGCGATGAAGATAAGGTTCATGCCCTGTTCGATGCGATCGGGCTTGTTCTTCATCTGACCTAAGCAATCTTCGACGATCTTGCGTTTATAAGCGTCAACACGGTCATCACGGCTCAACACCCGACGTGCCAAACGCTCATCGGTTTTCACGAAGGCATCAAGCACTTCTCGCACCATGATCCGCACTTCATCAGACATCTGAGAGAGATCTTCGATGTGAATCGCCGTCGGTGCTTGGAGGTAGAACTCCGTATTGTTCGCGATATTCACCGCTAGATCGACCATGCGTTCGAGGTCGTTATTGATCTTGATACAGGAAACGATAAAGCGCAGATCCTTCGCCATGGGCGCCTGCAGGGCTAGAAGCTGGACACAAGCGGCGTCCACGTCGAGGTGGCATTGGTTCACACGGCGCTCAATCGAATACACATCAGCAATTTTCGCCATATTGCGAAAACGCCAAGCGTCGGTTGCGCACTCGACGGCCTGTTCCACCAAACCTGCCATGGTGAGGAGTTTTTGATTGAGCTGGCTTAAACCTTGATCGATATGGCGGATCATCCGAATTTCCCCGTGATATACCGTTCGGTGCGCTCTTCTTTCGGCACCGTAAAGACGGTAGAGGTTTCGCCATATTCTACCAATTCACCCATTAAGAAGAAGGCAGTACGATCAGAAATGCGCGCGGCCTGCTGCATATTATGGGTGACGATTACAATAGTGACTTGTTTTTTCAGTTCTAAAACCAGTTCCTCGATCTTGGCGGTCGCAATAGGATCCAAGGCGCTCGTGGGTTCATCCATGAGCAAAACCGGCGGATCAACCGCTAGAGCGCGCGCAATACAAAGACGCTGCTGCTGCCCACCAGACAACCCAGTTCCGGGGGCGTGGAGCTTGTCCTTTACTTCATCCCAAAGCGCCGCCTGACGTAGGCTGCGCTCTGCTACTTCGACGAGAATGCTGCGGCGGCGCACGCCACCCAGACGCAAACCCGAGACGACGTTGTCAAAAATCGAAAGGGCTGGAAAGGGGTTGGGTTTTTGAAAAACCATCCCGATTTTGCGGCGAATCCCGACCGGATCGACCCCTTCGCCATAGATATTCATACCGGAGAGCAAAACCTCACCTGCCGCCCCCGCAGAAGGGACTTCTTCATGCAGGCGGTTTAAGCAACGGATGAAGGTCGACTTCCCGCAACCGGAAGGGCCAATGATCGCAGTCACAGCATTAGGCGAGATGTCCAAAGAGACATCCTTCACCGCATGCGACTCTCCAAACCAAGCGTTTAGAGAGCGGATGCGCAAAATGGGATCTTGTTGAGTACTCGCTTCCATCACTCTCTCCCTATCGCATCCCCGCGGAAAAACACGCGAGAACCGATATTGATGACAAACACAAGAAGCACGAGCACCAAGGCACCCGCCCATGCCTGGGTATGCCACTCCTCAAACGGAGCAATTGCGTAAGAATAAATCTGTACCGGCAAGGAGGCGATGGGCTGCGTAAGGCTATCGCTCCAGAAACGGTTATTGAGTGCCGTGAAAAGCAAAGGGGCTGTTTCTCCTGCGACGCGCGCGATTGCGAGCATCACGCCGGTCGTAATGGCGCTGACGCAGCCACGCAGGACCACTCTCAAAATCACTTTCCAGCGAGGCAACCCAAGCGCGAGCCCTGCTTCGCGGATATGCGTCGGGACAAGGCGCAACATTTCTTCCGTGCTGCGTGCGACAGTGGGAATCATCAAAACACCGAGGGCCATCCCGCCCGCCAAAGCGGAAAAGCCGCCCATCGGAACAACAAACAGCGCGTAGATAAAAAGACCAATCACGATAGAGGGAACACTGGCCAGAATATCCGTCGCGAAGCGCACGACATGAGCCGTTTTCGTGCGGCCGTATTCCGAAAGGTAAACTCCCGCCGCAATTCCCCAGGGAATCCCCAGGAGCGAAGCGGTAGCGACCAAGATGCAAGTTCCCACTAGGGAATTCGCCATGCCCCCTCCGGCTTCACCCACCGGCCGAGGAATCTGCGTGAAGAAATCCAAATTGAGCCCAGGAACGCCGCGGAAAAGCACATAGCCCAGAACACTGAACAACGGAACCAAAGCTGCCACTGCGCATAGAAAGAGCACGAGGCGCATCCCGCGATCCACCCAACGGCGGCGCGTGTAGTTCTCGGAGAGATAAGCGTGGATCTGGGCGGACTTCATTACGCACGCCCCTTCATGCGCCAGATCAACAGACGAGCAAGCCCATTAATCAAGAACGTCACCGCGAAGAGCGCCAGCCCCACCTCGGCCAGAGCCGACAAGTGCAAGGAGGTGGTGGCCTCGGCGTACTCATTGGCGATGATGCTGGCCATCGTCTGGGCCGGAGCAAAGAGCGAAGAAGAAATGTCGTTACGGTTTCCGATGACCATGGTCACCGCCATGGTTTCGCCAAGTGCGCGGCCTAGGCCCAAAATCACGGCGCCGAAAATCCCCGTCTTCGAAGACTTCAATACCGACAGGCGCATCGTCTCCCAACGAGTCGCGCCGAGCGCTAAAGCAGCTTCCCGATTCGCTCGCGGAATGGCGCGAAAGACTTCTTTGGAGAGAGATGAAATCGTCGGTATGACCATGATCGCCAGAATGATCCCGGAGGTCATCAGCCCCACGCCATAAGGCGGGCCTTGGAACAAAGGCAAGAAACCAAACCAGTCGCCCAGGAACGGCTGCACCGTTGTGCGCAACCAAGGTGCGAGAACGAAGATGCCCCACAACCCATAAACCACGCTGGGAATCGCAGCGAGCATCTCAATGAGGAAACCGATGCCTTTAGCCACACGCCGGGGAGCCAACTCGTTTAAGAAAAGTGCGATACCGACACTTAACGGGGTGGCCACTAGGAGAGCCAAGAGCGAAGAGACCACGGTCCCAAAGACAAATGCCAGCGCACCAAACTCGCCATTCACCGGATCCCAAGATTTCTCTACGAGAAATGCCCAACCAAACTGCGTGATGGTGGGAAGTGCGGAATAAACGAGAAAGGCCAGGATCAACCCGAGCAGGCCACAAATCCCGACGGCCGCGGTGCTCATCAGCCAGAAGAAAAGCCGGTCACCCCAGTGTAGATCTCCCCGTCCCGCTTTAATCTTAAAGCGCTTAACGGTCGGCAGAGAAATGGACCAGGGGCCTTGCATAGCGGCGGAGTTTTCCAAAGCTTCAGCCTTCATGAATGCGGAATTTTTATCCCAGAACCCGCAGGCACGATTGTTAGGAAATGGTTAGCTTACCCCGCCGCTCGGAAACTGAGCTTAACCCTTTGCTTTCGCAGCAGGTTTCGCATCCAAGGTCTTGATAGCTCCCTGTACTTTTGGGACTAGCGAGCTCGGCAATGGTGCGTAGTGCAGATCGCCCGCATATTTCTGCCCATCCGTCACGGCCCAATTGAGGAACTCAACGAGCTTCCCGCCCTTGTCCGCGTCTGGGTGTTTTTTCCAAACGAGCAGGTAGGTGAAGCCCGAAATCGGATAAGCGCCCTTCCCGCTGGCATCCGTCAAAGAGACTCGGAAATCCGCTGGGATCTTGGTAGCGCCTGCAGCGGCAGTAACGCTCTTCATGTCCGGCTCCACAAAGGCGCCGGCTTTGTTCTTGATCGAAGCGAACTTCAAATCATTGGACTTGGCGTAAATCAATTCGACATAGCCAACAGCGCCCGGAGTTTGTTTCACCAAACCGGCAACGCCTTCATTGCCTTTACCGCCTAAGCCCGTAGGCCACTTCACTGCCGTGCCCACGCCCACTTTTTCTTTCCAAGCAGGGCTTACCTTCGAGAGGTAGTCGGTGAAAATATTCGTCGTGCCGCTACCATCCGAACGGTGCGCCACCAAGATAGCTTTCGCCGGGAGAGTCACGCCCGGGTTCTGCGCTTTAATCCGCGCATCGTCCCATTTGGTGATGGTGCCGAGAAAGATATCAGCAACCAAATCACCGGAGAGCTGCAAAGGCTTTGTCACTTCGGGAACGTTGTAAGTCACAACGACTGCACCCAAGACCGTGGGAATGTGGACCACGGGCTCTTTGGCTTCTTTAATCTGCTCGTCGGTCATCGGGGCATCGCTTGCGCCGAAATCGACTGTCTTTTGAGAGAACTGGCGAATCCCGCCACCGCTACCAATCGACTGGTAGTTGATCTGCACTTCAGGATTTACCTTTTGGTATTCCGAAAACCATTTTGCATAGAGCGGGTATGGGAAACTTGCGCCCGCACCGTTGATCAAGGCCGCCGCAAAAAGTGCAGGGCTGAAAAACAAAACACTAAGAGCTGTCCACAGTTTCATAAGGTCTCCTTTAAAATCCTGCGGGAAAATAACGAGGCCCCCGAAGATTGTCGACCTTTGAACTATTTTGTTTTTTCAAGTTTTCCGTCAGGATTTGACGAGGACAACCACTGCGCGACGGCATCCAGTGTCCATTGAGGATCGTCTAGGGGAAGATCATGGCCAGCCCAAGCGTGCCGGCGCAGAGGCGCCTTCCAGCGCTCCGCTATCTGGCGGGAACAGTCGGGATGCACTAGGCGGTCCCCGAGGCTATTGAGCAAAAGCACAGGTTGGACGGGGCGAACTCCCGCTTCCGTGGTGCTCGTAGCCGCCAATATCTGCCGAACGGCATTGGACTTCGTGACGGGGTGATCGGCCTGCAGGCGATCCCGACGATCGAGCTCTTCTTTCGGCCACTCGTCTACGGCACTCGTCAGGCGAAGAATGCGCTGCTCGCGCGCATGGGCTGAGCCATCGAAAAAAGCCCGGAGTACCGTCCAATAAGCACCAGGCGAAAGTCGCCGGAAGAACGGATTCACACCCTTCAAACTCGTATTGACCAAAACGGCGCGCTGGATTTCGGCGGGGTATAAGCGCATCCACTCCAAAGCCACCATTCCACCAAGAGACAGAGCGAACAAGTGCACGGGCCGACCCTTGAAGCCAAGCTGTTCGAAATCAGCGCGCACGCTGCGGACATAGTCGGAGAGTTTCCACGGACTTTTTTCGGAGAAGCGTTTGCCGGCCCCGGGGAGATCAATCGCGATGGCTTTTGTGCCCGGGATCGCCTTCTCAAACTGCTGGAGGAAATCGCCCCAATGCCCAGACTCTCTGACAAGTCCTCGGAGAAAAACCCAGACTTCGGTGTTTTGATTCATGCCGCAATACCCGTCACGGAGAATACCACAGCTCCAGGGCGCGGCGTTTGAGAGGATCTTTCTTTTCTTTCGGCAGACCTGCCCACTCGTGTGACGAAATAACGGCGCGGTGTAGAAAATCCAAAAAAAGCAGGTGGCGACGCAATGTTCGCTGTAAGCGGTGCGGCTTCACGGGGTTGAAGGCACCCAAGATCGAAAACATTTGGCGGACGTTTTTCTTGGCCCAGATCCAAGAGCCCATCTCTAAGGTGAGCGGCAGGAATATTCCATTGCCTTCGCTCTTGCGGTGTTCGTCGTAGAGATAGTCCCAAAGATCCCCATGTGCCGTGTACTGCCGGGATTGGGGCTCCACCATATAGATATGGTGCGGGTACGTCCGATCGAGCATCTCTTTCAAGGCAAAGACGTCGATCACTCCCGGAAAAGGTTTTTTCGATTTGGCATAAGGGAACCAAACCCGGTCGCGCGTTCCAAAACCAGAGTGCACGTCGACCGTGATGGCGACTTTGGCCGTAGTAATTTC
>JAIEOG010000436.1 GCA_019750655.1 bacterium | reverse complement strand
CCTTCCAAGTGACTTCTCCGGAATTCTCCAAAGTCGCAACCGCATTATCGACGTAGATCGGCCGTTCCAATTTCGATTGCAAATATAGCCCTGGGTGCAGCGGCGTAAGAGCGAGGACCAGCTGCGATACCAAGCCCGCTGTAATGGCTCTGCCTTTGGCCTCCGTGCGCTGCTTGGAAAGCCCGATGATAAAGGACGCTTCCTCCGCAATGTCATTGATGGCCAAATCGATCGCACGAGATTGGAGACGCCCTTTGTATTTCGCGCGCAATTTTTCCACCGCGTTAGACAATAGTAGGCGGACGCGCGGCAAGTGCGGAACTTCGACCGGGCTGCGATCGATTCCCAACATCGCATAAGCGCCCATCCAGACGGGCGGTAGTAACACCGAAGTTAAATAGGTCCGCAGAAACCCAGAGGAGTGGCTGTTGACCGTTCTATCCAACACTCGAATAAGCTTCCGGGTGCCGGCATCTTCGCCTGCTTTTTCAAGGGCGAGTAGGGCGATGAGATTGTCCGCGACGGCTTCATCGGCACCGCTATCGGGAGCGGCTTCTTGTTCGCGCGCCGCTTTCTCCACCCGATCGATAAGCCCTTCGGCCAGTTGCGCTCGGCTCGTAAACCAGTAGCGCACCGTGTCCACAATGGATCTACCGCAACCGGCACTACTGGGGGTTGAGAGAACCAACAAAAGAAAGGCGACAAAAGAACGCGCTGTTTTTAGCATCGCAGCGTCTTACCGACCGAAATGTGGAACTGCAAGGCCCTAGGAAGTGGGCTGAGCCTTAGCCGGTGATCCAAAAGTTCAACACTTTTTACAAGTGTCCAAGAATAGCTTTGACGTCCCCCACGCCCTTTAAGAACTTCGTCCAAAGGAGTTCCTATGCATATGGGTTTGGTCTTAGGTTTGCTTTTAACTCTCAGCGTGCCATCGCAGGCGGGTCAGCTGTCGGACGATGCAGAGCACATCCGCAAACTGCTCCCCGCTGTCACTTCGATTGTCGACAACACATCCGGGATGGGCTTTGCGCAAACACCCGCTTTCAAAGCGGAAATGAAGAAACAAAGAGACGCTTTGCGCGACTACGCGCTGGTGGATAAGCCAGTCGTAGAACGTCTTTGGACTATCGTGGATAGCGCGCTTGCGGTTGAAACTCCCACGGCTCCGAAGCAGAAAGACGCGGCTCTGGTGCTTTCGTACCGTTCTTACAACACGATGCGCGTGCGGCTCACGCGAGATAGTTTGACGATGGATGAGAACAAGGCAGCGGCCCAAGCCCTGCAGCGCGATCACGACTATGCATTAGCGGCGCTGGAAGACATCCTCAATATTGGCGTGACGCGAGTCCAGTTCATGCTGGATCACCCTGAGCCCTTCGCGAAGCTCGGCATCGTCGCTACCAAGCAACATCTCAATCACGTCCATTACCTTAAGAGTGAATTAGCGAAAGCGGATGATACCGCCACGGTCGTTGCAGAGCCGGAGGAGGTCCTGCGCAACCTCATTCGGATCGACTGGCTAGTGGATCGGATTGTGGAATTAGAAGATGGGCTAACGCCCAAGGCGCCGGCCAAGCCCTAATCGAAATGGCATTTCACGGCCACGTTCCCTGAAGTCAGAAGGGCGTGGCCGTTTATTTCACGTACACAAGCTTCGCTTCGCGGTGCGTACCCTTCCAAATATAGGCATCGATAATAAAGTGGGAAAACAAGGGAACCAAGTATAGGCCGATCCACAAAGACGGCAGCACGTTCGAAAGAGTAAGCGAAGAGCCCCCGAAAGAGATGACGTGTTCTTCCAAGTAGTATTCTAACGGCCCGCACGTCCAAGCGATGATCACGACTGCGGCGAGAGCCAGCCACGGGCGAGCATAGCGTTTGGGTTGTGTCCTTTGCAGGCTAAGCGACAACAAGCCAAAATAACCGATGCCATGAGCGATCACTAAAGGCCCCAGGATTTCGGCCGGAGAATTTCCTAAAAGCATGCACACGCCATAAAGTGTTGCGGGCGTGGCAATCGCCAGCAGGCTCCCCCAGTTGCACTTTTTATTTCTCACGGCATGAGCAGTTTCCGAGAGTACCCAAGCACAGAGGGTAGCGGCATAAGCAGCAAGTCCCCAGTGGTAGAGCAGGGCATCGGGGTACAGGAAAATGTCTCGAGCGGTGTAATAGCCAGCTTGGGCACCGGGCCTGAAGTGGTACAAAACCACTGGCCCGAAAGTGAGCGCGTAAAGAAAATAACGGCTGCTATTCCGCGGATTCTTCTCTAGCTTTTGGTACCAACGCAAAACCCCATAAAACTGGCGGATGTTGTGGAACAGCGTTGCGTAAATAACAAATGCCCATAAGTACGGGATGCCTAAAACTGCCCAAGTGAAAAAGAAAGCAGCTACCACAAACGGCAGCGCGGCATACCACCGGGTGCTTTGAACCTCCGCTCTATGGAAATAGGTCCTGAGCAGCGTTGTGTAGACGTGTCCTGAATCCAAGAGCACGAAAGCTGCAAACAGAAACCCCGCCTGCGCAGTGCTTTCTGCCGGGAGAGTCCAAGCGAACAAAATCCCTAGCGCACCAGGGAGAACCAGCCAGGCGAGGTCTTTGGGAAAACTACCGAATATCCACATAGCTACTATTATAGGCTGGAGAGGGGTAACATGCCCCCATGAAACCCATCCACGCTTGGTTGCTCGCATCTTCGATTTCACTCTCCGTTTTTGGCGATCCTTCACTTGTGAAGCTGTATGAGGAGCTCCACGCCAATCCGGAACTTTCTTATAAGGAAAAAGACACGGCCTCCAAACTCGCCCAAGAGCTGAAAGCCTCGGGTTTTGAAGTGACAGTGGGCGTTGGTGGTCACGGAGTCGTCGGTGTTTTAAAAAACGGCGCGGGCCGCACGCTGATGCTGCGCGCCGATATGGATGCGCTCCCCGTCGAGGAACTCACTGGTTTGAAGTACGCGTCTAAATCCAAGGGCGTCATGCATGCTTGTGGCCATGATATCCACATGGCAAACCTCGTGGGTGTAACGCGCTATCTAGCAAACCACCGGGAAGAATGGAAAGGCACTCTCGTTGCCGTATTCCAGCCGGCTGAAGAAAAAGGCGCCGGCGCGAAGGCCATGATGAAGGACGGCTTGTTCAAACGCTTTCCCAAGCCAGACTTTGCGGTGGCGCTCCATGTGAGTGGAGAAATGGCAACGGGCACGGTGGGATTCCATCCCGGCTATGCTCTGGCGGCGGCCGACAGCATCGATATTTCTATTCGAGGTAAGGGCGGTCATGGAGCCTTGCCCCATAAGGCGATTGATCCAGTTTACTTGGCCTCTGCTTTTGTCGTCGATTTACAATCGTTGATCAGCCGCGAGAAAGACCCGGTGGAGTCGGCGGTTCTAACGGTTGGCTCGTTTCATTGCGGGACTAAGCACAACATCATTTCAGATAGGTGCGACCTGCAACTTACGTTGCGAACTTTTTCTCCCAAAGTACGTACACGGTTAATTGAAGGGCTGGAGCGTAAAGCGAAAGCGATTGCCATGGGCGCCGGTGCGCCGGAGCCTGTGATCAAAGTAGACGAAGAGCCTCTCGCAGCGCTCTACAATGACTTGGCGCTGGGTGAAAAAGTCGTTTCGATTTTGAAAAAGAAAGTGGGCGAAAAGAACGTCATTGAAACGCCTCCCGTTTTGGCGGCCGAAGACTTTGGCCGTTACGCCGAGGGTAAACTCCCCATTTTCCTTTTCTGGCTGGGAACTATCGAGCCAGGCCGGTTAAAAAAGCAGAGCGAGAGCGGCAAGCTACCGCCCTTGCACTCCGCTCAATATTACCCCGACGCCGAAAAAGCGCTGGAGACGGGTGTCCCGGCAATGACGGCGGTGGCGATAGGTCTTCTTTCCTCGGCGCCCTAGTAAAAAACCTCGTAGCACGGACGTGTCAAGAAAGCCCCTCCACCTGTAACATTTAACCCCACGGCAGCGTTTAGATTGGGAGAGGCTTCGATGCGTTACTTAATCAGTGTTTTGATCACAACGGCAGCATTCGCGCTTTCCTTTTCGTTGACCGCCGCAGCGGATCTTGGCTCGGCCTATAGGGCGGTCGCTGAAAATCCTCGAGCGGGTTTTTTCCAGGAGTTTCAAAAAGCTTGTCGGACTTCCGGGCAGAACCTGGGCTTGGAATCGGATGCAAGCCTTGCTACGGCCACTCAGAAGCTAATAAAAAGCAACCCGCCGTTCTTGGCGCAGCTTTACTTAGAAGTTTTGGAAAAATGCTCCGATGGTTCGGGGGCCACAGCTGCAAAACAGCTTCTGGGCAATGAAGTGCTCCTGGCACAGCCAAAGGGTTTTTTGTTGGCGCTTGCCGAGCGCAAAAATGCATTTGAACTAGGCGCCTCGCTCGTGGCTATGGAGAACGACGAATACTTCGCTGTGGACTGCGGTGAAGATCACAAGTGCGTTGCTGGGCGCAAAGCCATGTGGGCTGCAAAATCCAAAGCATTGAGCTCTGTCTCCACAACGCCCAAGATCAAACGCTTGCAAGCGTCCCTAATTAAGACGCTGTCGGCGTTGTAGAGGTCTTCGCTCTAAGCCTTACTTCGCCAAATCCAAAACATCTTTTTCGATCTTATTGCAGATAGCCAGAAGTGGTAGATGGCTTAGATTTCGAGGAGAAAAGGGGTTCTGTAGCTCCGCCCCAATCTCGTCCAGTGAGAACAGTGGGTACGACGCCAACACCACGACCAAAGGCGTTAGGTAATCCAACCGCTCGATAAGCGCCAAGGGCAGCAAGAGCAAGAAAAGCAAAATGAAGCGCCGGGTTTTGATAGCGAGCACGAGCGGGATTGGCGTATTGCGGATGCGTTCACACGCGCCGATTGCGTCGATAAGCATTCCACGTTCGCTTTCAGCACGGTGAAACGCAAAATCGTCCAAGCCGTCTTTGCGCATAGCAAACAACGTTTCCGCGATTTGGACGGCGACATACGAGGGTGGGTGCACGGCCCGCTGCACTTTGGCGGCTTCCTCAGCTCCAAGAAGGCGCGTCACCTCAGGAACATCGGGCTCATTCCGCAGTGAGCCTCGCATCACATGCGGCCACGCGGCCACCCAGATAAGGAGCTTTTGGGTGAGAGCATCTTTCTTGCCTCGGTAGGTGCTGGCGACAATCGCAAGATTTCGGCTCTGGTTCACGATGCTGCCCCACATCTTGCGGGCCTCCCACCAACGGTCCATTCCGGAGTTCATGCGTTGGACGAGTAAAAGACCGAGGGCCGCCCCTGAAAATTCAAACGGCGTGATATCAATCGAGAAACGGGGGAAGAGCTTCGAGAGCCAAACGATAGCGAGAGAATAGAGCGCTGTGACGGCGACTCGTGGGAGTACCTGCGGCGTAACAGAGCCTTGCCACGCCGTGGCTGTACGAAAAAAATTCTTGTTCTCGGCTTGGTTAGCGAGTGTGTCGGGCTTTTTGAAGAACATCTACGTTAGGCTTAGCCCTAACGCTGATCTTCGGCAAAACAATAAAAATGGCCATTGCGGTAAGCCAGGTAAGGCACTTGAACGAGCCAATAGGAGACTTCGCGGCCATCGGCCTGTTTCCGGGTGAGCCGCTTGAGGATCACGTTCAGGCGTGCCGTGGGGCCGTTTAAGTAGCTGCCGATCATTTGCCCGTGCCGGTGTTCGAGTTCTACGGACCCGAAAAACTCAGCCGATTCGCTGATAGTTAAGTAGCGTTTTGCTTCTTTATAGAAAAAAGAAATGGTTTGGCCTGGGCGGTAGGGCCGAGACGAAAAAGAGGCAGGGTAAACGCAGGCGCCCTTGAAATTACCAGGCAGGGGAAGCTCGTCCCGGTAGAGGTCCTTGGCCGCTTCAAAGGCCTTCTCTGCTTCAGGAAACGTCGAGTACTCAGCGTAGCTCGAAGTTGGAAGAGCGCAGAGAAGGGCGAACGAAATAACTCGGATCATGTGTTCCTCTTGTTAAGGAAGCTCTTCTGACATTCCTTCCAAGAAAACACAACCAAGCTCAGCTACAGCTTTTTTAGTTCACATTTGATTTCGATTTTAGCCTGGGCATCCTGCGGCGTACCGGTCGAATCAATGGTGCGAGTGATCCGCAGTTCCGCAGAAGGGGTGGAGCCCATTTCTGCGTTGCCCCGCTTAAACCCGACGATAGTGAAGTGCTCGTTGCGCACTTTCGACGCAGGGTCTGCCGGCCTAGGAGACCCATAGCTAGCTTTTCCAATGTGATCGCTGAGCGCTAGGAGATCGGCCAGAGTGTCCTCGCTCTCGGGACAGCGCGTGGAGATGTCCAAGAGAGCCACCGCTTTTGTGTCGTAATCAAACGCAGTAGATGCAAAGCCGACCTGAGCCATGAGAGCCGCGAAAGTTAAAAGAAGCGTTTTCATCGTACCTCCAACAGTTATGGATCTGCCGGTAGCACGGGTGAGGGCAAGCGTCACGCTCTCAATAAAAAACCCCCACCCTATAGAAAGAAAACACGAGCAGAAAATGGAAAAGCGCTCCAAGAAGAACCATCGTGTGCCAAAGCTCGTGGTACCCGAATAAACCCACTAACAAGACGGGCCGTTGTGTCGCGTAGCCCACTGCTCCCAAGAGATAGGCGGCGACTCCAGCCAAGAGGAACACTATCTGCCAAAAAGACAGATGCAGGTAAATCTCTCCGACCCGTACTAGAAACAACCACCCCATCGCCACAAAAAGAGCGGTGTAAACCCCTCGGCTTTGCAGTGCTTGGAATAAATGCGGGCGCACCAGTGTGTACAAGATCCCCAGTACCGCGATCACCCATACGGCAAAAAGCAATCTTTGCCGCCACGGCGGATCCACAGCGTTGAGAAGGACCGGTGTGTATGTCCCTGCGATAAACAAATAGATGCAGCTATGATCGATAAATTCTAAGAGGAGTTCGAGTTTTGGGGAGATCCGGAATCCGTCGTGGAGGAAGTGGTAGCTGCAGCTCGTTAGAAAAACCATTGCCCCCGTGATTAGAAAAACCGCGCAGGCCCAAAAGTGATCTACCCCTCGCTCCCAGGCCCGGGGTAGAAGTAACACCATTCCCACCAAAACCAACAGGAAAGCCAATCCATGGATCTGTGCGGCAATGGTGCGCCTGAAGAAAGCAAGACGGGAAGGATCGGGGTGTTTATCAACGTGCACGGGGGATGATTGTACAGCTACCCTGCGCTCTTTTGATATAGCGACCCCTAAGCTGGCCGGGGGGTAGTCGGTCGGCTTAGGGGAGCTAGTTTACGAGCGCGTTAAACTCCGAGATTAAATCCGGCGAGCAGTTGCGCACCTCTGGAGGAATAGTTGGTCTGTCCTGAGCTAGCGCCCAAGAGGCCTACCGTGTAGCGCAGATTCAAGAAGAACGATTGGAACTGAACGCCTGCACCCACCGTTGCAGCAAAATCGACGGTGCGTGGGTTATAGCCCACTGAGCCCACGTCGGTATTTCCCGCACTAGCTCCAACGCTATTGGAAATATTGAAAATCGCGACCGGCCCAGCGAAGAGGTAAGGCACAACCGCAGATCCAAAGTTTACGCGCGCTAAAACCGGGACTTCAATCGAGCTTGTTTGGGCAGTGACATTCACTCCGGCTCCATTGCCCAAAGAAAACCCGCGGCGCGAGAACATTGCTTCCGGTTGAATGGAAAACATTTCGTTTAAACGAAATTGGATATGTGCGCCGGCAAGCAGGCCGAGATTGCCGTTGCTTGTGATTTCCGAGGGTGTTTGCACATTCGCTGCACTTACGCCGCCCTGAAATCCCATCAAAGTCTGGGTGCCTCCAGCATAGCGTGCTTCCGTCGAGCCGCCGAGATCAGGAACCGCATAGCTTGTTACGCCAGCAAAGAATACTAGGGACAGGGTCAGGTATTTAATAGTTCGCATCAGTTTTTCTCCTAAACAAATAGTTCACTGACCTAAATGCAGTACCCGTGCCATCTAGCTCTCGCAGGTTTTGCTCGTGATCGTTGCAGATCGAAGCGCTCCAAACGCTACGGGTCGGAGGAGGGTGTTTTAAGGATCCACATCTAGAGGCTTTATCGGCTATTGCGCTGTAGAGCACGTCAGGCATAGTCACAAAAGCCGAGGCCCCTCCGTCTAGCTTAGTGAGAGAGGTTGGGTCTCGGGGATCCGATGCGTACTACGACGAAATACAGCTGGTTAATCCTGTTAGTAGCCGCAGCGCATCTTACTGCTACTCTAAGTCCCAGTCTGAAGTGCCAGCCCTTTGAGCAAACAGCTCAAGCCTCGTTAGAAGTGCCGGATGCTCAAGGCGAAGTCCCTTCGCCGAGGGGCCATGACCCCTTTGCCGGTCTCCATAACGCCCACCAAATAGGAAGCGTTGCACTACTCGCTACCACTGAACGGAACGCCGGTTCCGCCGACCCGTTGGTGCGAGACTCCGCCATCCTGCCTCTCCGCGCACGACCGCCCAACGCCTAGTTTTCTCGACCTGCAGTTCAACACCACAACGTGCCGCATAGCGGACAAAGGAGAAAGTATGTTTACGAAAACACTCGGAGTGATCGGATTACTAACGGCTGTATTGGTTTGCCAGCCCTCTCTGGCTTCGAAAAAACCAGAGCAAGGAAAGACACCGCACATCGCGACGGCCTCAAAGGAAACAGCGAGTGTCCCGGTATCAAAAAAGGCCCCAGCTAAGGGCCTGAGAAGCGATCGGCTTTAGAGAAGGAGGGCGGGTGGGGTTCGCCCCGCCCGCGGTTTCTCAATCTAAAACGTACAACCAGCCACCATCCCAAACTCGGTAGTTGTCATAAGATTCGAAAGCGAAGCGGTGGAACACATCTCTAAAATCTGTTGCTTGTTCGAGGATGAAAGTGGTCGGTGTGATTTTGCCACTGGAGTCGTCTGTTGGGGCGCCGATGCTATAGGCTCTGCTACGATCCCATTGCTGCGCGTAAACGATCCCACCGGATTGTTTTTGCACATCGATGCGGGTTTTTCCGTTATTAAACTCGACGATTGTTAAGCTGTAACTAACTGCCACTCTGCCCTTCAACCTACTGATTTGGTCGGTAGAAAGATCTTTTACATCGACTAAATGTCCCGCGGGTCCGTTCGCTGCGGCTATGTCTGACAGGAATTTTTCCCGGTACTGAGCAACCAAAGCTTCATTTAAGGGTGTGTTTTGCAACCAGGCATCGTTACTGGAAACGGGAAACTGGGCCAAGAAAGCCTTCGTTTCTGCGTTATAAGACTGCGACGGAAGACGGATAGTAGAACTCCCTGGGAAAACAAACGAATCCCCGCCCACTAGGTAGCGAAACAGAATCTTGTTGTCCGGTGTCAGCAAGAAGACCACTACCGTTCTTTCCTGAACATTGTTTTTAAAAACATAAGTCTCGAGTACGCGGCCCACCTGGAAAGTGGGGGAGACTTTCACTTTTGCGTCCTTGAGATCGTCGGGATCGAAGTTGTCGAAGTCAAAGTCTACGAGTCGAGCATTGGGGTGGAAGAACGCCATCAGCTTCCCGTTCAAATAGTCGGAAACAGATCGATCGGTGGGCAGCGCGTGGGTGGCGCCACTGTTAATCCAGCCATTGCGCTTCATCTGGGTTCGAAAATCTTCCAGCAGCGTTGCTACTTGCTTAGGGTGTGTTATCTGGCTGGGATCAAACTGCGGCCAATGAAGCCTTGCTTGGAGCACGCTGGATTCCGCTTGGGAAAACCGCGCCGCTGCAAATTTCTTAGGGCTGTCCACAATCAGAGCATTCCCGAGCGCACAACCTGAGAGTGTGGTTTTAGAGCTGCGATTGGTTTTTTCATCTTTCTCGAAGGTCGTCACCGTGACCCAGAAGGCCGGCCCTCGCAAGGAGCGCCGCCCGTACACAGAAGTGATTTTTCCGCCTGTGAGTGCATCGCCTTCGTCTGTCTTGATTGGGTAGAACACCAGCTTGCCGATTAGCTGGCCAGCGGTTGAGGCGAGAAATCGGCTCGAGCAAAACCCCACTTGGCCATGCAAGGTCGTGGCGTAGTTGCGCCGGTCTCGGTGCGAACCGAGTGGCACGTTGCGCGACCGAGATGCCCCTAATTCGAGAAGGCTTTCTTCCTCCGCGGTGAAAGCGGCACGGGCCTCGTCTAAGTGGGCAAGAAGCCTCGCTGGCCTTTCGAAAAGAGCGGCTTGAGAAGTGAGGGACGCAAGGCAACTCAGTGCAAGCAGAGTACGTTTCATACTTCAGGAGCTATTACGGACTTATTCTTATGGTCAACTTAATTTAGACTATTTGTCTAATTTGTAATTTTTATATAGGGTAACGGGTCGGCGCTCAGTCGCAACCTTCAAAGCACAGTGGTACAATCCCCCCTGGGTTAAGACTCAGGGGGGAACCATGGCACTTCCACAGGCGGCTCCTAGTAGTTCTGCGAAACCAGACTTCGCATTCACGCCCTACCAAAAAGGCGTAGTCGCGATTCTCGCGTTTCTCCAATTTACCGTCATTTTAGATTTCATGATTCTAGCGCCCCTGGGGGCCATCATGATGCCTGCGTTGGGGATAAGTGCAGCCCAATTCGGGCTCGTAGTTTCTGTTTACGCTTTCAGCGCTGGATTGGCCGGTTTCTTAGCGGCTGGCTTTGCGGATCGCTTTGACCGTAAGAAGTTACTGCTTACGTTTTACAGTGGATTTCTCTTAGGAACTTTATTCTGCGCTTTGGCGCCTACGTTTCACTTTCTATTGATCGCCCGCATGGTGACGGGTCTATTCGGCGGCGTGCTCGGTTCCATCGTGTTTGCGATCACTACCGACCTCTTTGTGTTTGAACAACGGGGCAGAGTGATGGGCGTCGTGCAGACGGCATTCTCGGGGAGCCAAATCTTGGGCATCCCTTTCGGTTTGTTCCTTTCGAACCATTTT
>JAIEOG010000072.1 GCA_019750655.1 bacterium | reverse complement strand
GGAAAGAACGAACTCTACTATCCGTTCTAGCGGCCTGTCGCAGTATGTCAATCTCAATCGGGAAGAAATATTCCGTGGAAATCGCGGTAGAAAAAGAAGCCCATTCCGTGCACTTGTCTGTACCAGCGCATGGCATCTGTGGCTAAGGGGAGCGTGTTTAGAGTGTTCGTGGCGACTTGGGGTCGAACGGCGGTGGGATCGTACTGGCAAACTCCTGACAAGCGACCGTCCTTTTGGATTCCGTAGTTCAGAGAAAAGCTATCCATCGAAAAACCTTCTGCCCGGGTTCCGAGAACAAACGCATCGGCATCACGGGAGGTGAGGTAGATGGAGGACTTCAGTCCCGCTGCTTCGACGGCCCGCTGCACTCCCGCAGTGATAGTAGAAATCCCGCGCGCTGGGGGCGGCGCATAGTAGGGCCCTGCCTGGATCGCAACAAACCCGTCGGGCCGCAATAGCGCAAAGACATTGCGGTAAAACTCCACCGAGAACAGCCGCGCGAGCGCCAAGTTTTTGGGAGAAGGAAGGTCGATCAAAATCAGATCGTAGGTTTGCTTCTGCGCCCGCACCCAGGAAAAGGCGTCTTGCAAGTGCACCTGCACCTTAGGGTTTTGCAGAGCGTTCTCGTTGTGGCGGGTGAGCGCTGGGTGTGTGCGCGCGAGTTCCACCATTGCGGGGTCTAGTTCGACCATTTCAATCTGTTCAATGGAAGAAAAAGCGAGCAGGTTGCGCGCCACCAATCCATCGCCGCCGCCCAGGACCAATACATGGCGTACGGCCCGGCCGAGCGATTGTTCCGCTGCGATGGGCAGGTTCACCAAGCAAAAGTGGTAGAGCTGCTCGGCGCCGCTCATGAACTGGGGAAAGCCGTCGAGATAGAGCGCGTTCTGCGTGTGGCCCTGATCGTCCTGGAACTCAGTGACTATGATCTTTTGGTAGTGGCTTTGTTGCGACACCAAGACTTTCGGCGCGCCGGGCTTTTCCGGAACGTGCACCCAGTAGCGCACGCCCCGCGCTAAAGGCCAGGGCAACAGGGCTAGAAGCAATGCGAAAGCTACCCACCGGGCTTGTCCCAGTGCCCACGCCGTCGTCCCCGCGAGCACTACTAAACCGCCTAAGCTCAACGCCACCGCCGAGCCGGTGTAGCCCCAGGGCAAGAGCAGGCCAAAAGTGAAAACCAACGAGAAGACAATCGCGGCCAAGTAATCGACGAAAAACAAAGTCCCCAAGCTCGCGCCGCTCTTTTCCGGAAAAAGCCGCAAGGCGAGAGGCAGCACGCAACCTGCCAAAGCGCCTGCGACACAAACGATCAAGATGGCGAGCGGCGTGGCTTCGTTGAGCTGGAAAATCACAAGCCGCAAAAGCGAGATGCAGAGCCCACACCAAAGGCAAAGCGCCGCGACCAATGCGAAAAGCACTCTGGGTTTGTCGGAGAGGTTGCGGCTCCAGCGTGTGCCGATTCCGAGACTCAGAAAATAAAAGGCGAGGTTGAGCGAATAGAAGGTGACGTCTTGGCTAAAAGCCGTCGACCAGAATCCCGAAACGAGAATCTGCGTGATGAACCCCATGCCGGAACCCAGCATCGAAAGCGCATACACCCAGAGCAAGCGCCGGCGGTTTTTCATAGGGTTTTAACTCCAAAGAGCACGCGTTCCATCCACACGCGCAACGTCTCCGCGCCAAAGGCATAAGCCACGCAAAGCGCGAGCGTTCCGTAAGCTACCCACACGAGGGAACGGCGCTGAGGCGCGAAGCGCTGGACAAAGGCGACCGCGATGAGCGCATTCAAGAGCGCTAAGAACGCCGCCAGCCGGAAAAACCCTAAGTACGGCAAGAATAAAAATGGGAACGCCAGCCCACCGATAAAACCGCCGAGGTAATCGTAGAAAAGAATTTCTGTGAGCCAAGGGCTTTGCTTCTCCACACGGTTGAGCAAAGGCACTTCCATTCCCAAGGCGCCACCGAGCAGTACGACGAAAACAAAGAGCAGTGTCTGGGCCGGGCCACCGACGGCAAACATCAGGTACAGCAAAGGCACGGCGGCCATGGCCGTGAGCGCAATCGCGATTTCGAGTTTGAAGAAAACTTCCCACGCACTTTGCCGCGTTTTTTCCGCGAGCCAAGCTCCGGCGCCCATGCTGGCCATCATCAAGGAGAAGACTAACGAGTATTGGAAGATCGAAGCGCCTAAGAGAAAGGTCGCGTAGCTTGCGAGCAAGAGCTCATACGCCACCGACGAAAACGCCGCCGCCAAAGCCGCTGTCGCTACTAAAGGGAATGCGTTCTTCTTTCGTCGCGTCGTTGCGGGCATGGAGCCTCAGGGTGAGGCTCTAGTCTAAAGGATTTAAGCCAGCCGTGCCAGCAAGGCTCGCCCGGAGATCCCCCACATCGAGAACCGTTCCATTTTGGTCAGGTGAAAACCCGCCTGGCGCAACGGCGCATCGGCATCGATGGGGTGGCAGTCGATGTAACGGGGAAAGCACCTGTGAAGGAATTCGTAGAGACGGCTCATCCAAGTTGGCTGCGTTTCGGCGGATAGATAAACCACCGCAATCCGCCCGCCGGGCCTGAGCACTCGCGCGGCCTCGCGCAGCAAGCGCCCTTGGTCGGCATCGTTCAAAAGTTCCAAGGTGAAGCTCATAAAGAGGGCGTCCATCGACTGCGCCGGGTAGGGCAGGGCCAGTGCATTGCCTTCGCGCAGGTCGGTATTGGTGAGGCCTTCGGCTGCGGCCTTCTCTTCGGCTTTGGCCCGCATCTTGGGCGAGAGCTCAATCCCATGCACGCGGCCTTCCCGCCCCACGGCATGCCCTAGAGCGACGATGGCGCCGCCCGTCCCAAACCCGATCTCCAACACATGTTCCGCGCGTTGGGCATTGAGCAGCCTCAAACCCCGCAAGCGCGCCGGGCGTTCGCTGGAATCGGCCATCCGATCGTAAATGCCGCTAAGGCGGTCGTACCAAGACCGAGTCTGCTCGAGAGTGGGGGAAAGCATGTCTGCCATAGGGTCCCATGGTTAGCCCTTTGGCGTTTTTTAAGCAATCCCTCGGGCCGCTACCGGCCCCAACCTTGACACCGTGCGTTAGTAATGGTATTTAAGCGCTTCTGGAGGGGTCCGTACCATGAAGAATCTGTTAATTATTTCGGCTATTTGCTTATCTGGTTTCGCGCAGGCGACGTCCATTGATTACACGACGTCGAACCGTAACGAGAAAAAACCCTACGCTGTTGTCAAAGGCAGCTTGGCTCAAGGCATCTACAACGACATGACGGAAAAAGCCGTCGATATGATGGATGCCGATAAGACGCAGCACAAGTCGGGTAAAGAGTTTGCTTGCTCCGCTTTCAAAGTCGACGGCAAGGGTGACGAACAATTCCAATGCGTTTTGTACGGCACGGAGTCGACCAACGGCATCACCGTGAAGGGTAAAGGCGCGGAAGCGGTTTGGGACTACATGCTCAATACGCTGAAGATTTCCAACTTCAACGTGGGCGATGCGGATCGCACGATCTTGCGCCGCGACGGCGATGTCTTGGCTGCCTACATCGATACGACGGGCAGCTACGAAACACTCTTTGTTCACAAACCTATTCAGCAGTAGTCGCCAAAGGCCCCTTACTGCACAGCGGCTTTCGGCTTAGGAGTGGGGTGTTAAACTAGAGTCCCTTTCTCGGGATTCCATGGATAACATCAGCCACTCCTTAGTCGGGCTCGCCCTTGCGGAGAGCGTGTACCAGCGCTCCGCGGCATCTCGTTCTTCTTCCTCCAAAATCCGTGCTCTCTACTGGTTTGCTTCCATTGCCAGCAATAACTTGCCCGATGCAGACCTTTTGCTTTCATTTCTGCTGCCCCCTTTCAAACTCGGTTACCTGCTCCACCACCGGGGGCACACGCACACTTTGCTCTTAGCGCCGTTTCTTGGGCTGGCGCTGGCTTGGGCCATCGTGCTCTGGAACAAGCGGCGTGGGGTTGCTTTAGACCGTTTCGATTTCTGGGCGATATTAGGGCTGGCGGTGGCGGGGCCTTGGGTGCACTTAGGCATGGACGCCCTGGGAAGTTACGGCGTCCACCCGTTCTGGCCTTTTTCTAATCGCTGGGTTTACGGTGATTCGGTTTTCATTTTAGAGCCCTTGATCTGGCTCGCGCTTTTACCGGTGCTTTTTTTTGGGACGCAGAACCGTCGGGTGCGTTGGGGTTGTGAGGTGTTGTTCTTCGGGCTTCTGGCTGCCGCTTGGGCCGTCCCGTTGATGACTTGGTTCTCGGCGCTCACCGTGACTCTCGCGGCGGTGCTCTTTACCTTCGGGGAATCGCGGTTGGCTTTGCGCTGGCGGGCCGACGCTGCACTGGCACTGAGTGCTCTAATCATCTTGTTTTTCGCCGGCCTGTCGCAGCATGTGCGGGGGCGGCTCGTGGCAGAGAATGCAGAGTTCAATCCCTCGGCTGTTTTGTACGACGTCGTCTTGTCGCCACTTCCTGCGAACCCTTTTTGCTGGTCGGTGATGACCATCGAAACATTTTCTGAAGGCACCCGCTACCGCGTGCGGCGCGGGGTCTATGCTCCCTTTGCGCGGTTTGTGGAAGCGACCCAGTGTCCCACACGGCAGCTCCGCACCACGGCTTCGTTGCGCGAAGTGGCTTCAATTTGGGGGCCGGAGTATTTCTGGGAAGGGCAGTACCAGGCTTCCGTTTCCGATTTTAAAATTTTCCGCAATTACTCCTGCGCGTGGAATGCGTACCTGAGGTTTTCGCGTGCGCCGTTCTTGAGCGAAGAAGCAGGCGACTTCCTCGCGGGCGATTTGCGATTTGATTTTGAGCCGGGGGCGAGCTTCGCCGAAGTGCTGCTCCCGCAAGATGCCGATTTTTGCAATCGCTATACCCCACCCTGGGATCCACCTCGGGCGGACATTTTTTTCAACTAGGACGGGCTATGTTTCTCAGACCATTCTTGAGCATCCGGAACGAGTTGGATTTTAATCTACGGCGTCTCTTGCCCTACGGTCGTGCAGTACGCCAAGCCAAACCTGTCGATGAGAGACTGGGCGAGGAGATTGGACAGTTTCTCGGGGGTTTTGATTGGGGGCAGGGGCTTGCCACTTTGGACAAACGCGAGGTGCTTCGCGTCCTAGATGTGGGCGCGCGCAATTTTGCGACGGCCCGGCCTCTCCACACGCTTTTCCACGGCCAGGGTTATGAAGCGCATGTACAGGGAATCGAAATCGATGCCTACCGGCGGCTCGCCGATTTCCGCACCCGCGCAGACTACGGCCACTTCCACGCTTCCAAAGTTCCTGGTGCGCGCTTCCACGCCATGGACTTCTTGAACTGGAAGGCCTCGGCCCACGTCATTTTCTTGCTCAACCCTTTTGTAACTCTTACGCCGCTTCTACTCTGGGGATTGCCGCGCCGGCATTTTCGGCCCGACCAGACCTTTAACCATGCGGCAAACCTCTTGAAGCCTGGCAGCGGCATTTTGGTAGTGAGCAGCCCGACCGCGGAAGAACAAAAAGCCGCAGAGGCTTTAGCGAGCGAGCACTTTACCTTAGTCGAGCGTTCGACTTGGACACCGAGTGGGGATTGCGTGCAGAGCCACCCGCGCTTGGGGGCTTTGTACCGTCGGAAAGCGGCTTAGGTCGCGCGCTCTGCGGAATTCTCGAAGAAGAAATCCGACAAAGGCTTGCGTTGGCGTTCCGGCCGGGTGAGCGCCGGATCGGCTTTACCTAACGTGAACATCGAATAAGCCTCAAAGCCCACGGGCAGAAGCTTCGTGGCATTCTGCAAGTTGAACCCCGCCATAAAGCGCATTCCCCAGCCGAGTTCAAACGCTTGAAGGGCCATCAGAGCAGCTGCCGATCCTAAATCGTAGCCGGCGTGGCGATTTGTTGCCCCCGTTTTCGTGAACTGAGTCTTGGCGAATGTGAGCCCCAGAATCCAGGGTTCCTTAGCGAAGGCATTCCCTTCGCCGAGCAAGCCTTCGAGGGTGGCCCGGGCAGGGCCTGCATCCTTCGTTGCGTACAGAAAGCGCCAGGGCTGCTCGTTAAAGCACGAATGCGAAGCGCGAGCGGCTTCGAAGATCTTGTGGAGATCGCTCGCGGGTATCGGGGTGGCTACATAGCCTCGTGGGCTCCAACGCGTTTCGATAGCTTGCTGTACATTCATAACACTTACCTGCCTTTAGGAACGCCACTGCGTCAAGAGCCGCCCGAATAACGCGGCGTCCGATGATCGGGGCCGTGCTATGATAGCGGCGTCTGATTTTCTCAGGCGATTCAAGACATTCGTAGTACCAACCGGGAGCGCTAGCGTGAACTGGACTGGTAAAAGGGTGGTCGTGACGGGTGGAGCGGGCTTCTTAGGCTCCTGCGTTGTTGAGCGTTTACGTGCAGAAGGCGCGCGCGTTTGCGTTCCGCGTTCCCGTGAGTTTGATCTACGTGAAAAAGACGCGACACTGCGTTTGCTTGACCGCGAGAATCCGCAGGTGATTTTTCACCTCGCGGCTGTCGTTGGTGGTATCGGCGCCAACCAGAAAAATCCCGGTTCATTTTTTTACGACAATGCCATCATGGGCATTCAGCTCATGGAACTCGCGCGCCGCCAGGGCGTGGAAAAGTTCGTCGGCATTGGGACGATTTGTGCGTACCCCAAACACACGCCCGTGCCTTTTAACGAAGCGGCGCTTTGGGACGGCTATCCGGAAGAAACCAACGCACCCTATGGCCTTGCGAAGAAAATGATGCTCGTTCAGTCGCAGGCGTACCGCACGCAGTATGGGTTCAACTCCATTTATCTGCTGCCGGTAAATCTCTACGGACCGCGCGATAATTTCGATTTGCAAACGTCGCACGTGATCCCGGCCCTCATTCGCAAATGTGTCGAAGCAAACCGTAAGAAGACCGGCGAAATCGTCCTCTGGGGCGATGGTACGGCAACGCGCGAATTTCTCTATGTGGAAGATGCCGCGCTCGGGATCGTGCAAGCGGGCGCGCACTACAACAGCGACGAACCAGTGAATTTGGGCACGGGTGCGGAAATTTCCATCCGCGATCTCGCGGCGGTTATTGCAGAGGCTACGGGTTTCAAGGGGCGCATCGTTTGGGATACAACGAAACCCAACGGCCAGCCTCGCCGTTGCGTCGATATCTCACGCGCACAGCAAGCGTTCGGCTTTTCTCCCGGGACGGCTTTAGAAGATGGCATCCGCAAGACGGTTGCTTGGTTCTTGCAAAACAGCCGGGAAGCAGCGCAGCCGCCGCGCGCAGAAGTCTCCGCCAGTCTATAAACCAAGTCCGCTTGCCGTATCGCCCCTAAAGGCCTACACAGGCCTCATGGCAAAGACGTTTCTGCTTCTCGGTGCGGTCTTCGGCTTTCTCTCCGTCGCGTTTGGCGCCTTCGGGGCCCATGGCTTACGTGACTCGGTCCCACCCACCGCCTTGGAAAACTTCAAGACCGCGGCTCAGTACCAGATGGCGCATGCCTTGGCGTTGGTTTTGTTGGGGCTCTTAGCGCTTCAAACGCCATCGCAGTGGTGGAAGCCCGCCGGCATCGCCTTTACTGCTGGCATCTGTATTTTCTCAGGCTGCCTGTACTTGCTCGTGTTGACAGGCCAACGTTGGCTGGGAGCGATCGTGCCTATTGGTGGCACGGCATTTCTCATCGGTTGGGCGCTCTTAGCGTATGGCGCTTGGCGCTTGCGTTGAGCCGCCTTTACCGAGCTTTGTATTGACTGGAACGCCCTGCTTGCAGAGCGGGCAGTCTGCCGCTTCCCAAGATTGCAGAGAAACTTCCACAATAGAAACCAGGCGAGGCACTCCGAGGTCGGCTGCCGAAATTCCACCGCGGTTGCAAAGAGCCGCAACACCCACGACCGGGATATCCATTTTAGCCGAGAGCTGGACGATCTTTTTGATCGAGCCGCCGGTGGTAAGAATGTCTTCGACGACAAGCGTGCGCTTACCGCGGAGTAGGGCGTCGTAGCCGCGCTTCACCACAAAACCTTCTGGCGTTTCGGCTTTTTCTGCAAACAAGGCGAGAACGGGTTTGCCCGTCTTCGCTTGGAGGTGGTGTGCCGTCCATTGGGTCAAAACAATTCCGCCCAAAGCGGGAGCGAAAACGGCTTCCACGCCGTCGCGCACAAAGGCATCGGCCATCTTTGCGCAGAGGGCGGAGATAACTTCCGTGCGAGGGTAGAGGGCGTCTTTATTGACGTACTCACTACCGTGACGTCCTGACGTGTAAACGAGGTGGCTTCCGCGCACCAAAGCGCCGCATTCTTCAAAGAGCCGCAGTTCCTGCGGATCACTCACGCGAGCGCTCCTTGGATTTCGGCTAAGATTTTCTGGACGGCATCAATCGGACTGCCGATACCCATGGGGGGGCTCATAATGGGCCGACCGATGACGAGGTAGTCGGCTCCTGCTTTGATCGCTTCCGCAGGAGTCATCACACGCTTTTGATCCTGCGCGGAAGACCAGCTGGGGCGGATTCCCGGGACAATTTTTTTCAATTCTTTGAAGCGTTCCTCGCGGCCCAACGCTTCGAGTTCCAAAGCGGAACAAACGATTCCGTCTACGCCGGCCTCCAAGGCATCTGCCGCGAATTTCAAAACCGTCGGCTCTGGTGCGCCGCCAAACACGTGCTGGCAGCGGGCATCGTCGAAGGATGTCAGGACGGTTACGGCATAACATTCAGCCGAGCCCTTGTTTTCTGCGGCCAGCTGAAGTGCTTCGAGACCCGCGCTGGCGTGGACTGTGAAGAGCTTAGCGCCGATCGTTCCCACCGTCCGGCATGCAGCGCCTACGGTGTTAGGAATATCGTTGAACTTGGCATCGTAGAAGACCTGGCCACCTAGGCGCTGGATATGGTGCACGACCGTCGGGCCACCGACGGCTGTTATCAATTCCAATCCGACTTTGAAAAAACCGACATGGGGGGCAAGAGCCTCCACAATGGGAGTCGCTCTGGCGAGCGAATCGACGTCTAGAGCAACAATAAGGCGCTGTTTTGGATCCATTGCCGTCATTCATAGCCCGCGGCGGCGGCTCTGGCAAATTACTCGGCGAGCGCTTCTAAAACAGCGGGCGCGTGGTCTTTGACTTTCACTTTCCGGAAGACCTTCCGGACGGTGCCCTTTTCGTCGATTACGAAGGTCGAGCGCTCAATCCCCATGAACTTGCGTCCATAGAGGGATTTCTCTTTCCACACTCCATAAGCCTCGCAAACCTTGCCATCCTCGTCGGAAAGCAGGGCGAAGTTCAGATCGTACTTTTCGCGAAAAGCGGTGTGTTTGTTCAGCGGATCGCGGCTGACACCGAGGATGACGGTGCCCTTCTTTTTGAATTTCGGCAGCGCGTCGCGGAAGTCGCAAGCTTGCTGGGTGCAGCCGGGGGTGAGGTCCTTGGGGTAGAAATAAAGGACGACCTTCTTGCCCTTAAAATCCTTCAGCGAAATCTTTCCGTCTTCGGAAGGAAGGCTAAAGGCGGGGGCTTTGTCACCGGCTTCGATCATTTCTTATCTTTACGCCAAGGCCTGCCTCGCGCATAGAATAAAACCATGGCTTACGATGCCTTGGTGTTCGACTTAGACGGAACGCTTTGGAATACGCTCTTGCCGGTTACCCGCGCCTGGAACGAGGTTGCGCGCGAATCGCGAGGGATTCCCGAAGTGAGTACCGAACAAATCCGCGCGGTAATGGGGCTCTCCCATGAAGAGGCTTTCGCGCGATTGCTTCCCGGCATTTCTCCCCAGGAACGCGAGAAAGCCGCGCCGATTTTCTACGATCGCGAAGTTAAACTGCTCGTCGAAAATTACCTCTATGGGGGCGTGGGGGAAGGGTTGCGCGCTCTGGAGAAAAAGTACGTCCTGGCTTTGGTGAGTAACTGCCAACCCGAATACTTGCGCCGCTTTTTCGAGCTGACGGGATTGGGCGTGCATTTCAAAGATGCGGAATGCCACGGCGGCACGGGCCTCACTAAGGGAGAAAACATTTCGCTCGTTTTACGTCGGAATGGATTGTCTCAAGGAGCCTATGTCGGAGATACGGCAGGGGATCAAATCGCAGCTCGCCAAGCAGGCGTGGATTATTACCACGTGACCTACGGCTTCGGCGCCCCGGCGCAAGAGTGTTCCTACTTCAACTCCTTTACGGAGCTGACTCAGTTTTTTGAATCTTTGAAAGCCTAACCAAGAACCGGTTAAGCCCCTTCGTGGATTTCTGTTCCCTTGTAGTCCAAGCGATCCCCCATCCAAGACCTACGATAGTGCGTCGTGGCGAGAAGGTAAAAGGAATTGTGGAGCCCGCCCCCAGGCGGCAGAATGGAGCCTGGGGGGATGTATGCAACTAGGGGTTCTAATCACCTACCACAATGAACGCGGTCTCCTGAGCGAGTGTCTGCATTCACTGCAGCTGCAAGCGGAGCCCCCCGAGGAAATCTGGATCTATGATGACGCCTCGAAGTACCCGGCAAAGGACTATCTAATCAATGGGTTAGATGTGAAGGTGATCCGCGGAGAAACGGGCATGGGCCCGAGCCGAGGGCGCAATCGGCTGCTCGGCCTCGCGCAAAGTGACTACATCCACTTTCATGATGCCGATGATTTTTTCCGGCCCGGCTGGGCCCATGGCATCCGCGAAGCAATAGGGGGTAATCCTGATTTGATTCTGACGGAGCTCGATTCCCTACGAGATGGCCAAGCTTAC
>JAIEOG010000405.1 GCA_019750655.1 bacterium | reverse complement strand
GCCCCGGAAAGCGCGTCAAAACTCTTGCTGGCGGCAGCGAGGTGCGCCGAGATCTCCGGCACTTGTTCTTTGGAGCTTCCATGCGAGGCTTTTTCGAGGAGCGCTTCGGCGGCCGTGATGTTTTTGCGGATTAAGTATGGGTAAAGATCGCGGACCATGCGGCCTAACGTGCTGTCGTCGGCTGTTGGGTGGGCGCCGAAGTAGTAGCGTCGCACGTCTTCCGCAAGGCCTTGCACTGCACTCTGCAACTGGGCGATGTGGCGGGACAAAGGCAGATAGAGCTCATTCACCAAAGCCAACCGCACCGCGGCCTTTTGTGTTCGGCGGAAATGGTAAAAGGACACCGATGCAAAGAGCACAAGGGTAACGACAAAGGAGCTGATGATCTTTGCACGTAAGCTCATGGGATTGAGTGGAAAGGGAAAGTGAAAAAAATGAAAAAGGGAGCGAGTCAGGGACGGAGCGGGGGGAGGAAACTAGGAGTGACCCATACTTACCTTTTCCGGCGGGCCATTAAATCACCCGCCGGAAAAAGGTAAGAAATTCCTTAGAAAGCTACGCGGAAGCTTCCACCGTAATCCACCACGGAACCCGCGGTGAAGATGTAACGGCCCCAAACTGAGAAGTCAGCAGCGCCACCTAGCAAGAAACCCAACCGGCCAGTAGCCCCATGCAACATGGTGCCCGTGGTGTTGTTGAGCAGGTAACCGCCACCGAAATAAATCATCTGCTTCATCATCGTGAAGTGGGCGGCCAGGTTGTACTGGCTGAAGCTCGTAAGCGACGGGAAGTCGACATCCAACTCGACGTTGTTATTGCCCGAGAAGGTGTAACCAACCGCTGCGTTCACTCCGTGCGTGGAAGCGGCTAGCTGGCGCGTGTAGCCCACGCCCAAGGCGAAACCGTGGCGACCGGCCGGGTTCAACGTCATCGTTGCGGAGAGGTCACCCGCGCCCGTGGTACCCAACGTGTGCACATATTTGGCGCCCACCGTAAGGTGGTCTTTCAAGAGAGAGAAACCAACGCCTGCGCCGATTTTGTTCGTGCCACCGCTCAGAGCGTCCGTGCCGGAATGTTCCCCGTAAACGCCCAAGCCCACCATTCCATTGCCGTACACCATGGAAGGGATGAGGTTTTGCGTCGGCGTCGTGGCTGTCGAGCGGGAGTAAAACCCTTCGATCGCCGTTCCGTTATCCAGCGCGAACTGGCCCGGGTTAGCAAAGCTGTTATGGTCGGGGAACAAGAACCCTTGCCCACCGCGGAGAATTCCACCGCCGCCTTTGGCTTGAGCCAACGGGCTAAAGGCTAAGAAAACCGTGCAAAGCAAAAAGAGTTTTGTGCGCATCTTATTTTCCTCAAAGCGTTTGAGCTGTGTTGGTAAGAAAGCCGAAAGATCCTTGGCTCTACTTAGTATAAGCCCGTTTCGCGTCCCAACAAAGGGGCTGGAGGCGCAGGCGCGTCAAAGACTTCACAACAACCGCCGAATCGGCTACAACGGCGCTCTAATGAGCCTCGAAACGGATACGTCTATAAAGGAAGCGGCTGTGAAGAAACCTGGGACATTCCAAGTCCGCGTGGAAAACCTAGATAAGACCATCGAGGTCAACACTGCCTCTTTGCCGCTGGGCGACACAGGTAAAGCGGGTAGCATTCTCGATATTCTTTTGCACGCCGGCGTGGAAATCGACCATGCCTGTGGCGGCGTTTGCGCCTGCGCCACCTGCCATGTGTACGTTAAAGAAGGGTCGGAAACTTGCCCGGCCGCGGAAGAAGACGAAAACGATATGTTGGATATGGCCCCGGATTTAAAGTCGAATTCGCGCTTGGCCTGCCAATGTGTGCCCACTGGCGAAAAAGATATCGTGGTGGAAATACCGTCCTGGAACCGCAATTACGCGCGCGAAGGCGCCTGACCTGCACCCGGTAAGATCGCTGTGGGTGCCCGGAGAGGGCGCTCGGCTTCCGTCGTTGGGTGAATGACCCGGCTTAGGAAGGCAGCCAAAGCGTGCTCTGCCGTACAGTGCGCTTCGACATACCCTGTATTCGCATTGAAAATATCGGCCTTTTCCGCGGTATCCAGGGCCTGCGCACGCTCGATAGCCTCTACGAAGCGGCGGACATCGCCGTGTTCCACATGGAAACCATAGGGCACTTCGTCTAAAAGGTCGCCCACATGGCTCGCCCGAGGGCCCACAAAGATATAAGGCCGGCCTGCCCCGAGTACTCCATAGATCTTCGAAGTGTGTACGAGACCCGACATCGCCTCACCCATCACTACCAATTGGAGGTCGGGGGCCGAAAGCGATTCATGCAGCGTTTCGCGCGGCTGGTGCGCCATCTGCAGAATGTTGTCGAGCTGGTGCGCTTGTTTGAAACGCGTGACGTCTTCAACGCGTAAACCGCCACCAATAAACAGAAAGAGAACCTTGGGATTGTGGCGCAGTTCCAAAGCGCTGAGCAGCACGGTGTCTAAGGGGTGGACCACCGAATGGTTGCCGGAATAGCAGACGATAAACACGTCCCCCAAGCCGTGGCGTTCGCGGAAGCGGCGCCCATGATCTGCGTTTGCTGCTTGGATGGCCGTTACGGGCCAAGGCGGCACTACCACAATGCGCTCGGAGGAAACGCCATGGGCGACCATGCGCTGGCGCATCCAACGATCTAAGACCACGATATAGTCGCTGTGCCGCACCGTGAAACGGAGAACCGCAGTGAGGGTGCGGCCGACCAAGGACTTCTCTTTAAGGTAGCCAACCGCGAAAGAGATGTCGGGGTTGAGATCCATCATCCATTGCACGCATTTTCCGCCGCGCAGGAAAGTGAAAATCAAGCCAGCCAGGCCCACTAAAGGAGGCGAGGTGAAGGCCACCACGAGGTCTTGGCGCCGAGAAAACATCAGGCGCAAGAGCAGTAAGATTTCGAAAGTAAACCCGTCGACGAAACGGTGGAAGAAACTCCGGCGCCCGAAGCCCGTGGAACCAATCCGTACGATGCGGATGCCGTCGTAGATCTCCTCCGCAGGGTGAACTTTAGAAGGATCGGAATAAGCCCGGCGGCTCGCCATGACGGTGACTTCGCAGCCCTCGTCGCGCAAATGCCGCGCGAAATCCAGAAGCTGCTGCGATGTAGCAGCTTGATCAGGGTAGAACGTTTGATTGAGAAGCAGAACCCGCATGCAAGACTGCCATTATCGCACCCACTCCGACTTCTTTCCCAGCCGCTCCGCGTCAGAGCTTGGGGCAGGCCACTTTGGGCTGTCGTTCTGCAAAGTTAAAGGAAGGATCGTGCGGCGGTTGGTGGCAGGATGTGCAACTTTTCGGCTGCACTTTCCCTACGCGTTTGAAGCTAGGTCCTGGGTGGCCTGTTCGGTTGCCATGGCAGTGTTCACACTGCACGCCTAGGTACACTTTGCTGCCGGTGTTTTCGTCGGTCCATTTTTTCAAGGACGCATGGTAGCGCTCTTTTAAAGCAGCATAGCGCTTGGGCTCTACGCGAGAATCGAGAGCGCCCTTCCCCGTATCTTCGGAAAAGATGTCCTTAAAGAAGCCTTCTACAAATGGCATCTCTCCCGCTTTACGCGGGGCTTCGCCAGCCCGGCGCAGCGGCGATGCGATATCCGTAAAACCCTTAGAACTTCCATAACCCAAAGTGTGGCAGCTAATGCACTCGGGATCGAAGTGCTGGTCTTTCGCAAAGAGCACTAGATAGGCAGAAGCGTGCTTAGTGCCCTGCCAAAAATCATATTGTTTCGCATGGCACTCCTGGCAGCGGTGCGCTTGCGCATCCCAAGCACCCTTCACAGTCTTCACCGGAGCGGCTGCTTTACCGACGGTAGATTCTTTGGCTTGCGCTAAGTGGCGGTCGTAAACCGCGGTGAAACGGCCAGGCTTTTCCCACTCGGGCGTGAGCTCTTCATGCGCGGAGTCGGTGACCTTACCCGTCCCCAGATCCCAGCTCGCATACGCGACGCTCTTGCCTTCTTCGACGGGAGCGAGGAGCTCAAGATCGTAACCCAGGTGGTTGTACTTGCCCGCTTGTTCGGCTTTTTGGATCATCAGCACTGTGAGTTGAGCGCCCTGTGCTTTCAAGGCGCGCAAAGCGTCTTTTGCACCATTCGGATCGATTTGCCAGGGAGCCCAGGCCGCCTCGGCATCGACCACCCCTGTGATACCGACTTTGATGCCGTCTCTTTCAAAAACCTGCTGGCGTGTGAAAACGGGTTTTCCAACAGCGTCTTTGAGATTCGCCGCAAGCAGAGCGATTCCCGCACGTTCTGCCAACTGGCGTAAAGTCTCTTGCCCCAGCGTGAGATCCCGCTTGCCCGGTACTAGCGCCGAAACCCCAAGCATGCGGTACGCATCCGCAATGAGCTCCGCCCGAGCTTTCTCATCTTCTTGGCGCGTGGGAGGGAGCGTCGGTAGCGAAAAAAAGCTGTTTCCGGAGTCGGCGAAGAACTGCGTCCCCTGGGCTGCTTGGTGTGCGTCTGCGTAAGCGAAGAGCCGCGTCATGCCCCCGAGTTGGACACGCGGGCAGCCACACGGCTTTACTTCCCCGTGCCGATCTCCAATCGAATAAACCGTCACTTTGCCGGTGGCCCCGCTCAAAGGCCCAGGCGGTGCTTGGGTTCCGGGAGCCCCGGCACACGCAGCCAAGGTAATAGCGGACACGAGAGTAAGGAAACGCAGCATTTCTGCATTGTACTTTGCCCCGCTGCGGCGGCAAAGCGGGGCCGTTGTCCAGGGTTGCCGCTCTGGTGCGCTATGCGATACCCTGAACCCCATGCACCGCCGCTTAAGCTTCTTGTTTGTGGCCCTTTTCAGCCTTTCGGGCTGTTCGTTTTTCTCGTCGACGGCCTCGGACCAGGTCATGGCTCGCGTCAACGGCGAGCCCGTTTCGCTCGCGGAATTCTTGGTGGCTTACAATCAGCTGAAAGCCCAGCAAGACGAAATCTCCCAGCGTAACCCTAAGCTTCTCGCTGAACTCAAGACGCGCGCCCTAAATGAAGTATTGGTGTTGGCCCTACTGCGCCAAGAGGCCGGTAAGAAACAGCTGCGGATCGCCAAGGAAGAAGTAGAAGGGCGCCTTTCCAGCTGGAAAGACGGCTACCCGCCCGGCGGCTTTGAAGAGATGCTCCGCAAGCAAAGCACCACCGAAGAATTCCTCCGCAAGCGCATTGCCGACCAGCTTTTGGTGGAAAAACTCACTGAGACCGTCTTCGGCACCGAAACTCTCGTCTCCGACGACGAGATGCAGAGCTACTTCAAGCAGCATACGGACGATTTTGTGCGCCCCGTCCGCATCCACGCTTTGCAGATCGTGGTGCCCTCCCTCGAAGAGGCCCAGAAAATCCGCCAGGAAATCCTTTCCGGCCAAATCACTTTTGAGTCGGCCGCACGCAAGTATTCTTTGAGTCCCGATGCGGCCAAAGGTGGCGATCTCGGCTTCTTCTCTAAGAACGAGAAAATCTCCGCCTTCGGTAAAGCTTTCGCACTCGCGGTCGGGGAAACCTCCCAACCCATTCAGAGCCAATACGGCATCCACCTCGTGAAAGTCGTCGAGAAAGAACAGTCTAAAAAGCTGGCTTTCGGCGAGGCAAAGGACGAGATTGTAAAAGCGATTAAGAAAAACAAAGAAACTACGGTCTACAAAGAGTGGATCACCAAAATGTTGAAGGACGGCGAGATTTACCGAAATGAAGTACTGTTCGCGAATACCCTATAAGCTTTTCACGATCGCTCTCTTAGCCTCCGCCTCTGTGCATGCTAAGCGGGTCCCTGTCGACCGCAGCGTGGTCACAGTGAATGACGACATCATTCTGGAATCCGATATCGAAGCCTTCCGGCAGAAATCAAAGTCGAAAAACTTCCAGGATCTCTTCGGCGGTATCGACCCTAAGAAATTGAACGATCGAAAGTCTGTTCTCAATCTGCTCATCGAAGAAAAGATCATCGATCAGCAGGTGAAGAAGCTGGAGCTCAATGTCTCCAACGTCGAGATCGACCGCCATATCCGCTCTATTCTCGAGCGCAATGGAATCACGGAAGCGCAGCTGAAGGTCCGCTTGAAGGACCTGGGCACTTCCTTTGCTGAATACCGTGACGGCATCCGCCGCCAGCTCGAGCGCCAAAATCTGCTCGGGCGCGAAATCAAACCCATGATGGAAGTTTCCGACGAGGAATTGCGCCACTTCATGGCGCGCCAAGGCGATGCCGACACCAACCGCCGTTACCACCTCGCCCATATCCTGATTGCGGGAAAAGGGCCTAAGGTCAAAGCGCGCGCTGAAAAAGTACTCGGAGAAGCCCTCTCGAATCCGGAAGACTTTACCCGTCTGGCCAAGGAATATTCCGACGACCAAGCCACGGCGAGTGCGGGCGGCGACTTGGGCGCTATGAACCACGACGCCATGCTGACGCAGTTTCACCAAGCCGTGAAAACTACGACAGCGGGCCATGTCTACCCGAAAGTCATTCAATCCCCGGGCGGTTTGCACATTCTCAAAGTGGTTTCCACGGAGGCGCTTTCCTTTGCGAGCTTGCCGGAAGAGAAAAAGGCCGAGCTGCGCAACCAGCTCATGGGCCAAGAGCTAGAGAAAAAAATGGCCTTGTGGCTCGACCGCAAGAAGTCCGAGGCCCACATCCGTTTCGCCGCAGGCGAAGTGAAGTAAGGAAGCCATGAGCCAGCACATATTTCGTGAATACGATATCCGGGGCGTGGCTGATACGGATTTCGCCGATAAAGCGCTAGGCCCCCTTTCCAAAGCGATTGGCACTTTCCTGCGCCGCCATGGGCAAGTGCGCTCGGTGGCGGTGGGAAGAGACTGCCGGACATCTTCTCCGCGTATTGCCGAAACGCTGAAACAGGGACTGATGTCTTGCGGCTTGAAAGTCGTCGATGTCGGTGAAGTCCCGACGCCCGTTCTTTATTTTTCGGTGCCGCACCTAAAGACCGATGCCGGCATCATGATCACCGGTAGCCACAATCCGCCGGAGTACAACGGCTTTAAAATCGCGCTGGGCTCAGGAACGTTGCACGGTGCGCCGATCCAAGCCATTGGTGAAATTCTCCGCAGCGCGGACTTTCTGGCCGGCGATGGATTTGCTGAGAAGCAAGAAGTCTTAGAAGCGTACTGGAAGCGTATCGTTTCCGATATCCAGCACCCCTTAGGTTTGAAAGTAGTCGTCGATAGTGGCAATGGAATGGGCGGAGTTGCGGCACCGGAACTTTTCCGTCGCTTGGGCTGCGAAGTGACCGAGCTTTTCTCTGAGCCCGACGGCCGCTTCCCCAACCACCACCCGGATCCGACTGTGCCGGAGAATCTGACGTTCTTGCTCGATGCCGTGAAGAAACAAGGCGCGGATGTGGGCGTGGGTTTTGACGGCGATGCCGACCGCATTGGTGCTGTGGATCCTACGGGCCGAATTCTCTTTGGCGATGAACTGCTTGCTTTGTATGCGCGCCAAGTACTCAAGGCCAATCCAGGCGCAACTATCATTTCCGACGTGAAAGCATCCAACCGCCTCTTCGACGATATCGCCAAGCACGGTGGCCGCCCCATTCTCTGGAAAACGGGCCATAGCCTCATCAAAGCGAAGATGAAGGAAGAAAATGCGCTGCTAGCCGGCGAGATGAGCGGCCATATGTTCTTCCGCGATCGGTATTACGGCTTTGACGATGCTATCTATGCTGCCGCTCGCTTGTTTGAAATCTTGGCACAAGAGAAGCGTTCGCCTGCAATGCTCCTTTCCGACTTACCCCCGTCCTTCGTGACGCCCGAACTGCGGGTGGATTGCCCTGACGCTACGAAGTTCGCCGTTGTGGAAGCGTCTCGCAAAGAATTCCTCAAACAGGGCCTGAAAGTGAATGCGATCGATGGCGCCCGTGTGGAGTTTAGCGATGGCTGGGGCTTGGTGCGCGCTTCTAATACCCAACCTGTGCTAGTGTTGCGGTTTGAGGCCTCCACGGAAAAGAGGCTCCAGGAGATCCGCGGCTCGATCGAAGGGGTTGTCAAAGCCCAGCTGGCCGCAGCAAATTAGAGAGCAGTGGCCACAGAAATCGTCGTCAAAGGCGCCCGGGAGCATAATCTCAAAAATGTCTCCGTCACGATTCCCCGCAACCAGCTTGTCGTTTTTACCGGACTGAGCGGTTCGGGCAAGTCGTCTCTCGCTTTCGATACCATCTACGCCGAAGGCCAGCGCCGTTACCTCGAGTCCCTGTCCGCTTACGCGCGGCAGTTCATGGAACAGATGCGCAAGCCCGATGTGGACCATATCGAAGGGCTTTCGCCTTCGATCTCCATCGAGCAGAAAAACATCAGCCGCAACCCGCGTTCGACAGTGGGCACGGTCACCGAAATTTACGACTATCTCCGCTTGCTCTATGCCCGCTGTGGGGAACCCCATTGTTCAAACTGCGGCAGCCCCATCCACACCCAGACGGTCCAGCAGATTTGCGACCAGATTATGGCGCTGCCTCAAGGCACGCGCTTTTCGGTTTTAGCGCCCGTTGTGCGGGGGAAAAAGGGCGAGTACCAAAAGGAACTTTCCGAATACCGAGCCAAAGGCTTCGTGCGCGCCAAGATCGACGGCGCCGAAATGAGCCTCGCCGAAACGATTCGCCTTAAGAAAACGTTCAAACACGATATCTCTGTCTACATCGATCGACTGGTTTTGAAGCCGGGCATCGAGTCGCGTCTTGCGGAAGCGCTGGAAACAGCTGCGGGTTTGGCCGAGGGGCTGACGGAATTTGAAAACGCCTCCGATCTTTCGACGAAGATCTATTCCACGCGCTTTGCCTGCACCGCCTGCGGTACGAGCATTGCGGAAATCGAACCGCGCGGGTTTTCTTTCAACAACCCCCAAGGGGCCTGCGAAAAATGCAACGGCCTAGGTGCGTTGCCAGGGTTTGACCCCGAGAAAGTCATTCCCGATCCGTCACTGAGCCTGAGGGATGGCGCTATTGCCGCTTGGGCAGACAAGTCCAAGGCTTGGCAGGAGAAAATCTTAGCTGCTCTTGCGAAGAGCTATGAGTTCAGTCTCGATGTGCCTTGGGACCAGCTGTCCGATCGCGCGAAGCTCGTTGTGCTTTACGGCACGGGCAAAGAAGAAATCGACTTCGGCGCCGAGGGAAAGCGCTCCTTTCACACTTTCCGACAAAGTTTCGAAGGCGTAATCCCTCACCTCGAACAGCGCCTGAAAAACGGCTCGCGATTCGACGAAGAGGAATTGGCCGTTTTCATCAGCCATAACGATTGCACGCAGTGCAAAGGCACGCGCCTCAAACCCGAAGCCCTCGCCGTCACCGTGGGAGGGAAGAACATCGCGGAAGTCAGCGGTCTTTCGCTCGAGGATTGCGCGTATTTTTTCAGCGATTTGAAAGTTGAAAAGCAGCACGAACCCATCGCCGAGCCGATTTTTAAGGAAATCCGCGCGCGCTTGGAGTTCTTGCAGAATGTGGGGCTTTCGTACCTCACGCTTTCCCGCTCTGCGGCTACGCTTTCCGGCGGCGAAGCCCAGCGCATCCGCCTAGGGACGCAGATTGGTTCCAGCATGGTCGGCGTGCTTTACGTCTTAGACGAACCAAGCATCGGCTTGCACCAGCGCGACAACGAAAAACTCATCCACACGCTTCTGGCGCTGCGCGATCAGGGCAATAGCGTGATTGTCGTGGAACACGACCAAGACACTATTGAAGCGGCTGATTTTCTCGTCGACCTAGGGCCGGGCGCCGGAAAACTGGGTGGTGAAATCGTTTTCGAGGGCAAACCGAAAGCGATTGCCGCTGCTCCGCGCAGCCTCACGGGCAAATACCTCACCGGCGAAGTCGCGGTACCGGTACCGCACAAGCGGCGCGCTCCCAACCCAGAGCGGCAACTAGTCCTCAAGGGACTGAGCAAAAACAATTTAAAAAACGTCGATGTCACGATTCCGCTCGGACTCTTCACTTGTTTCAGCGGTGTTTCAGGGTCCGGCAAAAGCACGCTCGTCATCGATTCGCTGATGGTGGGCCTCGAAGCGATGTTACGTCGCCGGCCGTTGCCGCCAGGTGTGGCAAAGTCGTTCGCGGGCGTGGAGCACATCGACAAGGTTGTTTACGTGGACCAAAGCCCCATCGGCCGCAGCCCGCGTTCAAACCCGGCGACCTACACGGGCCTTTTCACGGATGTGCGTAACTTGTTTGCGTCGCTGCCTGAAGCCCGCGCGCGCGGGTATTCGCTGAGCCGTTTTTCCTTCAACGTCCCAGGGGGCCGTTGCGAAGCTTGCTCAGGCGAAGGCACGCTGAGCGTGACGATGCATTTTCTACCGGACGTGTTTGTAGAATGTGAAGTCTGCCGCGGCTCGCGCTTCAACCGCGAGACTTTGGAAGTGCTCTACCGAGGCAAAAGCATTGCCGATGTTTTGAACATGGCCATTGAGGACGCTGCCGAGCTTTTCGATCGCGTCCCTGCCCTGCGCACGAAGTTCCAAACGCTGCGCGATGTGGGTTTGGGCTATGTCCATGTCGGCCAGAGCGCAACAACGCTTTCGGGTGGCGAAGCCCAGCGTATCAAGCTAGCCAAAGAGCTCACCCGCCGCGCGACAGGCAAAACGATTTATATCTTGGACGAACCCACGACGGGCCTC
>JAIEOG010000286.1 GCA_019750655.1 bacterium | reverse complement strand
TAACATTTCTGGAAATTGGGTGCTTCTAAAAAAATGGGGACGGCAGCCCAGTGAAGGGAGCGATGATTTCCGGGGCGATGCTTTGGGCTAAATGTCCTAAACCAGCACTGCTAGTAGTGTTTCATAATGACCCTACCCATTTCTACTGATAGCTTTGGTTCTATTTCAGATTGAGTCCTGTGATGCTGCACAAGCTGCTCTCTTCGCAAAAAGTATTTTGGTGACGGTGCCACTGTCGCTACTCTTTTTCGTGCCCTTCTTATTCCAGTCTTATTTACAGTAAGGATTTTGGATGGTCTATATGTTAGGTATTCTGGTGTGGATGGCAGGCTACTTTATTCATCGGGCCGTCATTCGAGTTGATTAGAGGAACGACAGTCCTTAGGCATCTTTAGCAGGTTTATTCCGCGACTTCACGCAACGCACCATCACGAAATCATCTCGTTCTGTGTCATAAGGCATTATTCTTCCGTTACTGCCGTTAAAGATCGATCGCACTTCAGAGTCCCAGGGTTGACCATTATACGTATCGGAAGGTTGATCAGCTCCCCAATAGCGATATTCGACGGCGAGGTTAGGTAGGATTTCGGGGTTGTAGTCCTTTGCCTCCGGCTTCCGGAATTCAGTGCCGCGTTTAGCTCCCATATACTTGCGCAGGCGTACGAAATCCGAGTCGGTTTTTGGGTTTTTTCCTTTACCATTTTGACTATCCACATACCCGGTTGGTAGCCGTGCTCCTATTCCTGCGCAGTAGGCGGATGCGGCCGCATGGCTCATTGTTTTTGGAAAACCATCTTTGCCACGTGCGACATCGCCCCAGATCACGCCTGTAGGATCTTCCCATGCCTCGCCAAACTTAATCAGATCGGTGATTCCCAGCGCGGTGAGATCTTCTGAGGTCGGCTGGGTGAATTTTGTGCCATTTCGGGTTGTTCTTGTTGGTACCAGGGAAGGGATTTTGGCGGCTATGCCTGCAACTGGATCGTTGATGTCGGCGTTTTTCGGTGAGGGGGCGGTTCGGCGGGCCCCCGTTGTTTGAGAGGGGGCCAGTGTGCCGCGGCCCGCGTCTCCACTCAGGTGGTTTTGGGTTTTACCCAAGCTCACGCACGAAAGAATAAATCCTATGACCAAGATTGAGTTGCGCATCATCATGCCCACAGCGAGTCTCCTATTTAGATCTGTATGATAGAAGCCACAATTAAAATATCAACCTCATTGTGCACTTTATGGCCATGTAACCAAGATCAACAATGGACGTTTACCGGCTACGTCGTCTCACAGATGCTCCACGCATTTAATAACGCAGGAAACTGACAGTCATCGGCCTTAATGTTTCATTAATTTGTCGAACGAGCTAACAACCCATAAAATTTCCCACAATTCTTTATCTAAGTAATCTGGACAGCATCGAAGGGTACGATGGATGATAGTTAAATTGATCTTATGCTTGTCGTGTGTCTTTGCAGCGCCTCCTGAACCTGGAAAAACCGCGACGCTTTTCGAAGAAAAGCAAAGAAAAAAAAGCGGAGCTGCAGCAGGAAAGAAACGTTCTCTAGAAGCGATTAAAGCTGAACTTCTTCTTCGATCTTACGATACTCAGAAGGTGCAAGAAAAATGAGTCGTTCGACCTTCCTAGGTTTGGGTTTGCTGTTTCCATTCTTGTTAGTGGCAGAGGATCGAAAACTCAGAGATCCAGCGGTCATTGCCCCCACTGGAGAACAAGTCTTAGCTAAGGCCGAAAATCTTTCAACTCAATCGAAAGCTACTCACAAAGATGTCCATAGGTTTGCCGATAAGCCCACCGCGCCCCCAAACGAGGACGGCCCTCCGGTAGGGGCGAACGGTGCCACACCTGAAAAAGGACGCCGAGGGCTAACCGAATCGGGAGAGAAAGCACTGGATGAAATTATCAAAAAAATGCTCTCACCCGGTAATGGCACTCGTAAATGAAATCAAATAAACGAACTCACTTCTACCGAGGGTAATCAATGCGCACGTTGTTATCGTTTTTGTTAATTAGTTCGGTGGCATTTGATCACGGCAACCATGGGGGGCGCGGCCACGAAGCAGACGACAAGGCCATGCCGATTGTTCCGCCGCCCGCAACAGCTAATGATGGGGCTCAGAGGGCGCAAGCTGCGTCCGGCTTAGCTAACAAAGCCGCCTCGGATTCAGCGGAGGGCGTGGAGGACGGCGAGGACGAGATCAAGAGCCTTCAAGCCGACATTAAAAACCTTGAGGAACAGAAAAACAAAGCAACCAAACCCGAAAATAAAAAAGCGATTCAAGACAAAATTGATGCAGAAATTGTTGCTATATCTGTGGCGCAAGCAAAAAAGCTGGGTTCTGCCGTTTAAGCGTGGGCACTTGGCAAGAACGCGACTTCAGCCTATACGGCAGCGCGAAACGCGAATGATGATAAGTTGACCGTCCCTGAAATGCGAGAAGCCGCGCCCGTAATAACGAAAGACGAAAAAAAGTACGAGCATGAGGGAATCTTCGGCAATGAACACGTATGGAAGGCTACTAACGGAACCGAACTACTAAGTTATAACGGCGATTCCTTTGGACAAGCAACGGCGGGAACCGCGAATTTTGATGGCGGCTACAGAATGACGGTGGACGGCTTCAAAAGCCGATGCGTACAACGCCGCGCAGATTGCGGGAAAACTTGATACTAGTATTGGCGAATCTGCTCCGACCATCACTGATTCCAGCGGCAAAAAAACAACTACAGCGGGCTAGTTGATGGGGCGCACCAGTAATGGAAACATCCCTAGTTACAATGGGACATCTTTTGAGCCTGTCTCTTCGGGGGCTGCTGCAAATTCATCTCAGATTGTTTCTGCCTCTCAGATGCGGCGCCAAGTAAAAGGCGCTTCTTCGCAAGGCTCAAGCTTTCCACTGCTGCAGACGCTCCGGGGACCGGCTTAAAAGACGATAAGTCCTGGCAGGACCGGGTACAGAAGCTGGCTCACTTTTTGTGTGGAAGAAACTCGATGCCCCCTGTGCTTACGTCGTAAACCGTTCCCACCATTTCAATCGCGCCCTTGGAGTGCAAATCTCTTAGCGTTAAACTTTGATTCAAGATCATCTCGCAACTGCGCAATACGTTGAGCCGAATTACCGAGTTCACAAAAGTTTCTTTCTCAGTGGCGCTTAGTTTATTGGCGTGCTCGCACTCGAGCCGAGTGGTCGAATTTTGAATTGCTTGAACGATCGGTTCCAGATGCTGGCATCCCGTCGCGAAAAGCGCTGATTTCGAAGTGGCCAGAAGATCAATGGATGCATTGACTGCACCGCATCGTGTGTGTCCCATAACCAAAACTAATTTAGCTTTGGCGACAGCACAGGCGTATTCGATACTACCTAAAACTTCGTTGCTGATAACGTTTCCAGCTATCCGCACACTGAAGCTGTCGCCTACGCCAAGGTCGAAAATAAGCTCCCCCGGCGCCCGAGAGTCGATACAGCTCAAAATAATGGCAAGCGGGTGTTGTCCTCCCGAAGTTGCGCGTACCTGTTTGCTAAAATCGCGAGTAAGACGTTTTCCCGATCGAAAGCGTTCATTTCCGTCCTTTAAGATTTGCAATACCTGCGTTGGCGTGAGCTGGCTTTGTAACTCTCGAGTAGAGTGATCTACATATTGAGTTTGGTCTTCGAGTTCGTACTTCGCTCGAAATCCAAGAAAGCTAACGCGAATACTGCGAGCAGGGGCAGCATTATCTTTAAAATCGCGCAAGAGTCCTAAAACATCTGGGTCGATGTAGTCGGTGTTTTGGGCGTCGAGCAAAAGCTGACCATGGGGCGGAATAGCATCCAAAGCGTTCTTAAGAACTGCGCGATTGAGAAAGCTAACTTGATTTGCCAATTCGATTCGCACCACCTCTTTTCCTAGGTGATTTTCTACAGACCGGCGTAGAGGTCTTCGTAGATTGCTGTAGAGGATAAAACCAATGCTGACTGCAAGTCCGATCAAGACTCCTATGAGAAGGTCCGTCAAAACAATGGCTGCCATGGTGACGATAAAGGGGGTGAACTGATAGAGGCCCTCTCCCCATAGTTGGCGTATGAGCTTTGGGCTTGCCAGTTTAACGCCGGTTACGAGCAGGATTGCGGCCAGGCAAGATAGCGGAATTTTATTTAGCCAGGTCGGCAATAAGGCGACGCTAGTCAGAAGTAGAGCTCCATGAAAAATGGCGGAGGCTTTGGTTTGATTGCCAGCCCCGATGTTCACGGAGCTGCGAACGATCACGGACGTGATCGGAATCCCGCCAATGAGTCCTGAAGCCACATTGCCTATCCCTTGTGCTAAGAGTTCGCGACTGGGAGGAGAAACACGTTGCTTCGGATCAATTTTATCGATCGCCTCTAGGTTAAGTAGTGTTTCCAAGGAGGCAACTGCGGCTAGAGTAATGCCAGCCAAATAGACAGAAGGCATAGCCAGTTTCGAAAAATCGGGAAACTTGAGAAATTCCAGAAAGCCTGACCAGCTATTCGCGACGGGAACTTTTACGAAGTTGTCGGCTTCCAGCACCCAGTTTTGCCCCATAGACGCAAAGAAAGCGCTCAAGCCCACTCCAAAAAGAACAACGACAAGGGGTGCTGGGATAACCGATTTTTTAAGCAGCCGGATACGGTCCCAGCCCACCAAGAGAATCACGGCGCCAATTCCAATAATTGCAGCACCTAGATGAATGTGATCGATCATGTGAAACAGTTCGCTGAAAGTATTCGCGTGATCATGCTGTAAAAACGCCAAATCCCCTTCCGGATCGGCATCGTGCCCCAAAAGATGTGGAATCTGTTTGAGGACTAGAATCAGCCCGATTGCAGCCAGCAATCCTTTGATCACACTTGAAGGAACGAACTTCGCTATGAAGCCGGCTCGTAATATTCCCAGTCCGATTTGAATAATACCGGCGATGACAACCGCCAGAAGGAACGTTTCGAAAGATCCAAGACTAGTGATCTGCGCAGCCACCACCGCCGCCAAGCCGGCGGCGGGTCCACTAACGCTGGTGTGGGACTGGCTCAAGATGCCGACAACTGTTCCTCCGATTATCCCGGACAGCACTCCTGAAAGCAGCGGAGCACCTGAGGCTAGCGCGATACCTAGGCAAAGTGGCAATGCCACTAGGAATACGACTATTCCCGCAGTGAGGTCGCGGATAATGGCGCTTTGAGGCGTGTGGTCAATCGAATGCATGAGCCTAACCCCTGAAACTGTTGGGTGATCTTAAGTTTTGATTGCTCGTCTCATTAACGTTGAGGAGAGCGCCTTAAACAACTTAATATTTGTTTAAGGGCGACATTGCACGGGAAGGTGACCCATCATGGAGCTAATTTAAAGCTCTCTAACTCAGCCTCAAAGCCAGTAGGCAAAAAGCGCTTCACCTCGCCGACGCCTGGACAATAGATCTGGTAGTGAATGCGTGTAGTGACCAATTTCTTTTTCCAGCAGTCATAAAAAGTACCCGCCGGAACGGTTATGGAATCCACTTTTTCCCATACCGAGGCTGGATTCGGTTTCACTCCGTAGTGCCATTGATGGCCGGCTTTAACGGGGGCATCTAGCCACCGAATCCAATTTTTCCAGAGCCCATGCCAGTTGTTTACATGGTTTCCCTGGAAATAAAAGTAGTCGTACGGTCCTTCATAGAAGTGACCCAAAGGGCAAAAGCTGCGAACCTTGAAAACCAAGTGCCCATTTTGCTTTGACTCTTCTACCACTTCAGTAGATGTGCTTACGTTTTTGCAGGGGTGCTTCGCAGGGCTTTTGGTGATTTTGTATCTCCATACATGTCCAGTTTTAAGGGGCATTAAATCCCTGGGAAGAACGGCTGCAGTATCCGCCCCTTCAGTATCGGTGGTAGGTGTTTTTGGAGCTATCGCCACCTCGTACACATCGACCGATCCACGACTACTCGAAGTAACGTCTGCCCCTCCCAGCTCAGGCGATAGCGAGAAAAGAATACCTAGGAAGCACGTGACTTTAATGCGGATCATTTAGCACTCCAATATTAGAATGGTCTTTCGGTGATCTTGTTACGTCAAGCTCTGTCGCTTGACGACGCGTGATGGTGAGTGGAGTTTTGCCTAAAGGACCAAGGTGATGGCTCATCGTCTTAATGTTTTATTAATTTGTCGGAACAAACTGCGAACGTATAAAAATTATTCACAGCCTTAATAAGGCGCATTCTGAAAGTTGTTCCCGCTAGTCGGCTTTCGATGTCGATAGGTTCAACTAGAGAGTGCCGCGATTTGGCCTCTGCTTTTGGTAAGAGCGCATTTCTTTTGGACGCACGAGATGCATCGTTCTTAATTCGCTTTCTTAATGAACTACAGCCGGTTTTGGACTGAAAAAACACATCATGGAGACATCAATGCTCAATCACGCCGAGAGATCTAACAACAAAAGGCAAGTACTAAGCGTTCTAATTCTTACCTCGGCATATATGGGCGTGGAAGTGGTGGGTGGGCTTCTAACGGGCAGCCTCGCCCTTCTTTCTGACGCGGGACACATGCTCACGGATGTGGCGGGGCTTGGTCTTTCTTTGATCGCTATTTACCTCGCGGATAGACCACCATCGGTAAAAAGGTCTTATGGCTATTTCAGGGCTGAGATACTCGCGGCGGTAGTAAATTCGCTGATTTTGTTCGGGATCTCTTTCTTCATTTTGGCGGAGGCCTATTTAAGATTTTCCGCACCACCTAAAGTGCAAGGCGGAACGATGCTTGTAATTGGCTCAATGGGACTAATGGTAAATCTTGTGGGGCTGTGGATTATGCGGAAAAGCTCTCAAAAGAGTCTCAATATCCAAGGGGCATATTTTGAAGTTCTTTCTGATGCATTGACTTCGGTGGGAGTGATTGTAGCGGCGATCATTATTTGGCGGACGGGCTGGTACATCATCGATCCAATCGTCTCCGCGGGGATCGGGCTTTTTATTCTTCCGAGAACTTGGAAACTTCTAACCGAGGCTATAAGTGTTTTATTGGAAGGAGTGCCGGCAGATGTTGATGTTGCCCTGCTTCGTAAGGAAATTTTAGCGGTTTCGGGCGTTTCGTCATTGCATGACTTGCACGTCTGGTCTCTCACTTCGGGGGTCAATGCCCTTAGCGCACATGTAGTTATCGGCAGGGGGGTGGACCGCGATCAGATTCTAGCTGTCATTCGAAGCAGGCTCGGGGAAAAGTTCAATATTTCCCATGTGACGGTCCAGGTTGAGCGCGAAGGATTTGAAGAATCGACTGTGCATGAGTAAGTCCGGAATCTGGCCCTGTTTATTGTCGGTGTGTAAGAAGAGAGATATCGTACGCGGTACACACATCGAAAAAAGTAGTGGTCCAAGAGAATACGCTGTTTCGTAGGCTGCTTTCCACTGGGGCACGCTCATTGCTTACCAATTTAGTAGGGGGTAACAATGTCGCGCTTAAATTTGGTCGCTCTGTTTGTGCTTTTTGTAGGGCAATCCTTTGCCCATCAGTCTGGAGCAAGTGTATCGGTTTCTGAGCAAGCAGGTTGGAGCCGCTGCGAAGTAAAGCAAACTCGCGAGCGCGCGGAAAGCCGGTGGTTTAAAGAAAATGCAGCCGATCGCGATAAGGAAGACCAAGTAACGATTTGGTATGCGGCAACCGAAAACGATTGCATGAAACTCGCTGCCTGGATTCAAGCTCGCCGGGCTATAGCAGTTAGAATCGCTTCCACTTACGGGAAAAGCGAGGCTCGCACGATGACTAGCTATAAATTCGGCGCCTATCTCAATCCGTTCAAAGCATCAGACGAACTTGATCACACGCATCCCGCAGTGGCCACCGCTCGCCGTCACCAGGCCACTCAACGTAGGACAGCGCAACGTACGGACTTCGCCAAGGTGAGCTCAAATTAGGCCTTACTGCAGCTTACCGCGTGAAAAACCTAGCCTAGATATTTTTTGCGCCACTCCTTTTTTGTTCGGGGGTGCCTGGTTGTTGGTTGTTTTGACGTGTCGCGTCTTAATAAAACATTAAATTGGCGGCGGTGTGACGGAGTAATAGTTATATAACGTAAACAATAGTTTTTAAAGCGGGCAAGCTCACTCGGGGTTCTACTGCCCTTGAACATTCTCTCCCGCGAGCGGGTAGCCCATTTTTTGTCGTCTTTTTTTAGGCGGCGTCGTTATTGCGGAGGGGTTTTGCGTACGTTGCTACTTTGCCTGTTGATCAATTCGATCGCACTTGGTCATGGGGGGCACAACCATCGTCACGAAGGTGCTAGTCCGTCGGTTCCCATTATTCCGCCGGCATCATCGGATGGGGCGCAGATGGCAAAGGCGGCGACCGCCATGGCTAAGAATGGGGCTGACGATGCACTGAAAGATTTTAACACCCAAAAAGAGTTGGCTGAAAAACTCCGCAAAGAAATCGCCACCCTAAAACAGAAAACCAAAGAAGGTGACAAAAAAGCTCAGAGCCAAATTGAAGGAAAGGAAGCTGAGTTAAGAAATGTCGAGGAGGGTATGACGGCCTCCGCGTCACAGTTGAAGGGGTTGAGTGTAGCCATTCCGAAATTGCAGAAGGCAGTGATCGGTAGACAAGATGCCAGCGACAACGAGGTTCAGGCATGGACGGATGGAAAAACGAGAATGAAAATGGAAAAATCACAGCTCGAAGACTACAGGAATGCGCGAGAAGCTGGAAACGGGATGATGGATAAAGACGCGATGAGCAAAGCCGCCCCGATTGTCTATGACGAGAACGGAAAGCCTTACAGCTACCAAGGTATAGCGGGTAATGAACATGTTTGGAGCGCCGGAGACGACAAGCTAAGTTTCAATGGTACTTCCTTTAACAAGGCAGTGGCAGGGACGGCCAAGTTTGAGGGTGGTTACACCATGTCGGTGGGCGCTGACAAAGCCGATAGTTATAATGCCTCCCTGAGTGCTGGGCGATTAGACACAGAAATGGCAAGCTTCAAGCCCACAATCACTGATTCTAACAACATTCAGTACACATATAAGGGCCTCAGTGACGGAAATCACCAGTGGATTAATGAAAAGAGCGGCAGTGTTTTGAGTTACAATGGAACCGCCTTCGAGTCTGTTCCGGCCGGGGTAGCGGCGAATTCATCACAGGTTTTAACGTCCTCTCAAATACGGCGCCAAGTAAGTGGTGCCTCCTCCGGAAGACCGTCGGTTTTCCCCAGAATACAAACTTTTTTGGAGCGGATAGAACGTCGGTAGGAGTATTTACCTTATGTAAAGCTGGCAGGCTAAAATGGAAATAGAAACGCTTGACGCTGTACTGAAGTACCTCAGGACGAAGAAAAACAGGCAGGTCCATTTACTTCTCGGTAATGGATTTAGCATTGCGTTCGATTCTAAGATTTTTTCTTATAATTCCCTTCATGATTTTATTTCAAAAACCGCAGAGCAGGATCTGTCTAGGGTGTTGGGAGTCATCGACTCAAAAAACTTCGAAGAGGTAATGCGATACCTGGATAAGTTTGTCGCATTATTAGACGCATTCAGTGATAAGTCCGACTTGAGTAAGCGGATTGCCTCTTTGAAAGCCAAATTGGAAAGAGGTTTGCTCGATGCCGTGCAATCTCTTCACCCGGAGCACGTTTTCTCGCTGGAACAAGCGCAACAAAAAAGTTGCTCGCGATTCTTGATGCAGTTTTTGGATGCTGGAGGAAAGATATTTTCGAGTAACTACGATCTTTTGCTGTACTGGGTACTCTTACGCACGAGTGGGATTCGGCACTGCGATGGTTTTGGTCGAGATCTCGAAAACCCGGAAGAGGTTAAATTGGGCGGCGATGAGCATTGGTCTAATCTTCGCTGGGGAAAACATCGTGACGAGCAAAATGTATTTTACTTACACGGCGCGCTCCCAATTTTCGATAATGGAATCGATGTAGAGAAAGAAGAATATACCGATGGGAGGTATCTACTTACGAATATTAGCGAGCGTATGGATCGGGGGGAGTATCCAATATTTGTCACGGCTGGGAATGGGCGACAGAAGCTGGAGCAAATTATGCACAATCGCTACCTCTCGTACTGTTACGAAAGGTTTTGCGAGTTGACTGGTTCCTTGGTTACTTTTGGATTCAATTTCGGCCCTTATGATGACCACTTCATAGAAGCAATAAATAAGGCAGCCAATCAAAGACTTCCCAACCGGCTTTGGAGTATCTACATCGGCGTATATTCAGCCGCTGACAAGGCCCACATCGAACAAATCGCAGATAAATTTGCGTGCAAAGTTCACCTATTCGACGCCAAATCTGTTGATGTCTGGGGCACTCGTTAGGGTCAGCCCCCCCTTCTCTCTATCTCTAGATCCAGGCAGTAATTCACCATAGATTTCAGTGATAACAGGAGGTCCGAGGCTGGGATTTATTGTCCGCACCAAATCGAACAGTTGGGCATTTTCAGGGGCGGCTGAGGGTGCGCCCCTCGAGTAAAACACCCAGGTCGCAGATCCCTAAGCCCCCGTCGGCGACGCCATCGGGAAAGATTTACGGCAAAGGAACTTGGACCAACGGGGCTTTGAGTGAGGCTCTATGACCAAAAGAGAGACAGAAGTGTCCTGGTACCAGACAATTTG
>JAIEOG010000202.1 GCA_019750655.1 bacterium | reverse complement strand
GCGTTCAGTGAGTCGTTGAGCCATACCCGAGTGCCCAAAGTCGCCCTGCCCCCGTTTGAAGCTTGGGGCGAGATCTTGCGCTGGGTGCTCTTAGAAAACGTGCCGGGTGAATACCCTTACACCGCAGGTGTGTTTCCGCTCAAACGCGAGGGCGAAGATCCCACGCGCATGTTCGCGGGCGAAGGAGCTCCGGAGCGTACGAACAAACGCTTTCACTATGTCTCCAAAGACATGCCCGCGCGCCGTTTATCGACGGCTTTCGACTCTGTGACCTTGTACGGTGAAGACCCAGCCGTTCGGCCGGATATCTTCGGAAAGATTGGCAATGCCGGGGTTTCCGTTTGCTGCTTGGACGATGCCAAGAAGCTCTATTCCGGGTTTGATCTCTGCCACCCGGCCACTTCCGTCTCGATGACAATCAACGGCCCGGCACCGATTATCCTGGCGTTCTTCCTGAATGCGGCCGTCGATCAAGCATGCGAGAAATACATTCAAGAGAACGGCCTCACGAAAGAAGTCGAGAAGAAAAAGGCCGAGTTCTTCAAAGCCCGCGGCACCAAGGCGCCGGCGTATCATGGCGAATTACCCGATGGAAACGACGGGCTAGGCCTCACGCTCCTGGGGATCACCGGCGACCAAGTACTGCCGGCGGATGTTTACCGCAAGATCCAGCAAGACACCCTCGCACGCGTGCGTGGCACCGTTCAGGCAGACATCCTGAAAGAAGACCAAGCGCAGAACACCTGCATTTTCTCGACGGAATTCGCCCTGAGAATGATGGGCGACGTGCAGGAATACTTCATCCACCACAAGGTGCAGAATTTCTATTCCGTTTCGATCTCGGGCTACCATATCGCCGAAGCCGGCGCGAACCCGATATCGCAGCTGGCATTCACGCTGGCTAACGGTTTTACGTACATGGAGTACTACCGTTCGCGCGGTTTGAAGGTCGATGATTACGCGCCGAATCTTTCGTTTTTCTTCTCGAATGGCCTGGATCCCGAATACGCCGTCATTGGCCGCGTGGCCCGCCGCATCTGGGCGCGCGCTTTGAAACTGATTTACAACGGCAACTCCCGTAGCCAGAAGCTGAAGTACCATATCCAGACTTCGGGACGCTCCCTGCACGCGCAGGAGATCGATTTCAACGATATCCGCACGACGCTGCAGGCTTTGTATGCCGTATTCGACAACTGCAATTCCCTGCACACGAATGCGTACGACGAAGCCATCACCACGCCGACGGAAGAATCCGTCCGCCGCGCGATGGCGATTCAGCTGATCATCAACCACGAGCTGGGACTCGCGAAGAACCAAAACCCGCTCCAAGGTTCGTTTATCCTCGAGAAGCTAACAGACTTGGTTGAAGAAGCTGTGCTCAAGGAGTTCGACCGCCTCACAGAACGCGGCGGCGTCTTGGGCGCGATGGAGACGATGTACCAGCGCTCGAAGATCCAAGAAGAGTCGCTGTATTACGAGACCCTCAAACACGAAGGCAAGTTCCCGCTCATCGGCGTGAACACTTTCCTCTCTTCTAAAGGGTCACCGACGATTCTGCCCAAAGAAGTCATCCGTTCAACAGAAGAAGAAAAGCAGGCGCAGATCTCCACCGTGCGTGAAGTGCAAGAGCGCGACGCGAAAGCACGCGATACCGCGAAGAAACACCTGCAGCAGGCAGCCGTGCAAAATAAAAACATCTTCGAAGCGCTCATGGACTCCGCCAAAGTCTGCACGCTCGGCGAGTTGACGCACGCGCTCTACGAAGTCGGCGGCGAGTACCGGCGAAATATGTGACACCGCCGCGTCAGGCTTTTGCGGATTTCGCGTGTTAAAGTTTGCGGATGCGCAAACTACTATTATTCAGTCTAGTCTCCACCGGTGTTCTTGCCGTCGACTGCCAAACCAAAGCCGATTGCGGCAAGCGGGAATACTGCGGCATCCATGCCACAGCGCAAGGGGTTGGACAGTGCAAACCAAAGAACGATAACCCCACCCACGCGTTGAACTACGTCCACCGCACGATCGGCGATCGCGGCTCAAAAACAGACGTCATCAAAGAATGTAGGATCTTAAACGATCGGGTGATCGTTACCGAAACAAAGGGCCGCGTTAAGCTCAAAGAAACGACAAAAGCGATCACGCCCCCCATCAAAACCAAGGAACTTTTCGATGCTATTTATACAGCTTCTGAACAGGATCCGAAGGTTACCTCGGTAAGAACGGCCCAGCCGCCGATGGATATCATTGCCGGCGATCATGATGATTTGTTCTTAATCGATTGGGAAAACGGCACGGACAAGATCCGACTCGAAACCTATGAAGCCGCATGGTTACGAGGGCTAATCTACAGCCGCTGCCCCGTACAGTAAGGGTTCGAAAGTCCCTGGGTGCGGGCGAATTAGATATCTATCCTGCGCTGCGTATGCCATTGTAATCAAGACCGCCTCTAAGGAGCTCAGTTCACTGGGGGACCCACTACCTATCGGACTAAGCAGATCGGGCCTCTTGCTAAACGCATGATCCGCCGAAATAAAGGCCCCCTAAATCAGATGCTGTCTGAGAGTGTTTATGAATAAGTTCCCTGTAGTGTTCTCGAGTATGTCCTACCTTTTAGTCATTGCGCTCATCGTCTCAATGGTAAGCGGTGCAGCTCATTCACAGAAAATAGTGCTTTGGATTCCTTCGACATTCACCTTTCTTTTTTTACTTATGGGAATCGCAGGAAAGAGGGTTTTGAATGCAAACGCGAAGTTCAAACTGGCGGCTGTGTAACGAAAATACAGAGGGGCGGCCCGTGGTCTATAAACTAACTTTAGACAGTGGACTCATGAGGGAACACTCCCTCTCTCCTGCGCTTTCGACATTGAAGGCATGGCAAATTGAAGGAAAAATAGAAATCCTCGAGGTAGACCGCGCGGACCCTTTACCCGCAGCACACAACCCTTGGATGGGAGCTCTGCCCGGCAGAGAAGAGAAAAACGTTTGGGGCGGAAAAAAACGCGCGCTTCCAAAAAGAGATCCCAAAGCAACCGCTCGGTTCGGGCAGATCGCAGCCGTAATATTTCCTATGAGAGACACTCACCGGCTAAACATGTCGGAGCTCAACGACGTGAACCACCTATTGAGACACCTCACGCTCGAACGCACTATTTTCGTAACCCAGAACAACGCGAGCTTTATCGACGGCGGCAAACGAGACCAGATTTTCGCAGCCTTGCAAATTTCTGTAATGACGCCAGAAGAAGCTGTTGCCCACATCAAAAAGAAACCGCTTAAATAACCTTCTTAGCGACCCGCACCAGCTAGAATGTATAGCCGGCCGAGATCCCTGGCCAGACCACCACATTCGCTCCGAAGAGAACATAGGCAGCCGCTCGGAAATCCAATCCACCGCCCGGTTCCCAATAGCGGTAGCCGACAGAAAAGAGTGGAGCAATTCCTGTGCTTGCACCAAAAATGGATAGAGCGCCCGGATCCACGATCTCTCCGCCACCCGAGATCTCTAAATGGTGTGTCGGTCCAAACAGAAGCCAGGAAGCTGTCACCGGAACGACAACGATAGCACTGACGGACAAACCTACGTTGACTGCCAGGGACTCTATCGGACGGTAAGAACCCCAGAGCGTATAGTAATAGCCCGGGCCACCCAGCTCGAACGAAACTGAAAACTTAGAAACCTCCGGCCCAGCCGTGGGCTCTGGTACTGCCGAAGCGGCGCCCGATAGGGCCAAGAACAAAAGAGCTGTTTGAATCAGTCGCATATTACTCTCCTATAATCTTCGAATCAGAACCGCGATCCCTAAGCCGCCGCTCACGCAGAGGCTCGCTACACCCAACGCGCCTGGTTTACCGGCGAGACGGCTGAGCAGCGTTACTAGCACACGTGCTCCGCTGGCGCCAATCGGGTGGCCGATAGCAATCGAACCGCCCCAGGCATTTAAACGTTCATTCGGGATTCGTAATTCTTTCTGGCACGCGAGCACTTGGGCCGCGAAGGCCTCGTTGATCTCGAACGCTTCGATATCCGCGACGCCTAGCCCCTGGCGCGATAGCAGATTACCAATCGCTGTTACCGGCCCGATACCCATATAGCGAGGATCTAACGCGATTGTTTCCGTCGCTAAAATCTCGGCTTCCGAGGCCGGGGATTTTGTGGAGTTCACGGCTACGAAGGCCGCTCCATCGGTAATGCCGCTTGAATTGCCCGCTGTGATCGTGCCGTTCTTAGGATCGAAGACGGGTTTGAGCTTTGCTAGCGCTTCTGCCGTCGTATCGCCGCGGCGGTGTTCATCGACCGATAAACCGGGCGCCTTCCCTTCCGCTGGGATTTCAAAGATCTCCGTCGCGAATTTTCCCGCCTTCCACGCGGCTTCCGCGCGCTGTTGGCTTTGAAGGGCGTACGCGTCTTGCTCTTCGCGCGAGATTTTTCTTTCGGCCGCAATAAACCGATCCACCGTTTCGCCCATCACCATCCCGGCCATGGGGCAGAAGAAACCATCTTGGTGCATGCCATCGACGACAGTACCGTGACCCAGGCGTTGGCCGAAACGCGCGTCCATTAAGAAGTACGGCGTGTTCGACATGCTCTCCACGCCACCCGCGAAAATGCGTTTCGCTTTGCCGACGGCGATTTTCTCTGCCGCTAAAACCACTGCCGTCAGTCCTGATGCGCAGGCTTGGTTCACCGTGAAAGCCGGTGTCGAGTCGGGAAATCCTGCTGCGATCGCCGCTTGACGCGCCGGGTTAGGCCGAGCTCCCGCCTGGCGTGCATGTCCTAAGAAAACCCAATCGGCTTTTGCTTCCGCCGGTAGCGCGCGTTTTACGCATTCCTTCAAAGTCAGCGCCGCCAAGGCCGGCGCGGGTAAGCGCTTGAGGGTGCCACCGAACTTGCCAATCGGAGAACGCACGGGCGCATCGAGATAAATCGGAAACGGAAATTCGCTCTTAGCCTTCATGGAGCCGTTCTACCACTTCCGCCCTTCTTCGGGTATCCTCCCGGCATGCGAACGACCGTCACGTACCCCGAAGGGCATGTCCTTTTGCGCAATCTCCACCGGAACTACCCGGTGATCTCACACGGGCAAGGCGTTTATCTCTACGACTCCAAAGGCAAACGTTACCTCGACGCCGCGGGTGGAGCGCTCGTGATGAGTTGCGGGCACGGCATCGCCGAAATCGCCGATAGCATCGCAGCGCAGTTGAAAAAAGTGGGTTACGTCAACGGCACCCAGTTCACTTCTGAAGTAATGGAAAACTTCGCCGACCGCTTGGCCGCTAAAGCCAAGCCGCTCGGGCTCGATCGCGTCGCTATCTTAGGTTCTGGCTCCGAAGCCATGGAAGCGGCCGTGAAATTTGCGCGGCAAATCTGGGTGGAGCGCGGCGAACCCGAACGCGGGACATTCATCGCGCGCGTGCCGGGCTACCATGGCAACACTTTCTATGCGCTCTCGGCATCAGGCCGCCCGCATTACAAAAAACTCTTCGGCCCTCTGCTTTCTAAAGTCGCCACTGTCTCGGCGCCTTACGGCTACCGCTGCCCCGTCGACTACGAAACGCAAGGCGCGGCCCATTACGCAAAAGAACTCGAAACGCTGATCGAAAAAGAAGGGCCGAAGACCATTGCTGGTTTCCTCGTCGAAACGATTAGCGGGTCTTCCACCGGCGGCTGGACACCACCCCCGGGCTATTACGAGCAGATGACCGCCGTTTGCAAAAAATACGGCATCCTCGTCATTGCCGACGAAGTCCTCTGCGGTGCGGGCCGGACCGGAAAGTTTTTCGCCGCCGAACACTACGGCTTAAAGCCAGACATCGCCGTTCTCGGCAAAGGAATCAACTCGGGCTACATGCCCGTGAGTGCCGTGCTCGTTCGGCAAAGCGACGTCGACCTCATTAAAAAGGGGACGGGCTACTTTCTCCATGCCCAGACCTACCTCCAAAGCCCCTGCATGGCGGCTACAGGCCTTGCCGTGCTGGACTATATGGACAAGCACGGCCTCGTCGAAAACTCAGCCACCACGGGTGCCTACCTCCATGATCGGCTCCAGAAGCGGATCTCCGGGCTACCCGGCGTAGGGTGCACGGCCGGCCGCGGGCTGCTTGCCGGCGTCGAATTCGTGAAGGATAAAGGCACGAAACAACCGTTTGACCGCTCCGCTAAGATGGTGGAAGGATTCCTGGCCATCGCTTTTGAAAAGGGGTTAACGCTCTGGCCAAATATCGGCCAAGCGGACGGAGTGAACGGCGACTTGGTGGTAATGGGACCTCCCCTTTCCCTAACAAAACCCCAAGCAGACGAAATCGTGGACCTGCTCGAACAAAGCATCCACGCGTTTTTCGCCAAAGGAGTTTAAGTGGCTTTCCGGATTACATACTCAATGCTCAACGCCGATATGGCGCAGGTGCACCAGGAATTTGATGCGGCCCTCACCAAAGTTAGGGCCGTCTTCGGAGCCGACTACCCTTCCTGGATTGCAGGCCGCCCTGTCCGCAGCGGTAACTACCTCGACGATCGCAACCCCGCGGACACTCGCCAGCAGCTAGCGAAGTTTCACAAGATCTCCAAACAAGATATCGACACCGCCTTCTCGGCCGCTCGGAAAGCCCAAGCCGCTTGGGGCGATACGCCGTGGAAAGAGCGCGTGCGCTTGATCAACAAAGCCGCAGACCTCATTTCCGAGCGCCGCATGGAACTAAGCGCCATCATGGCGCTTGAAGTCGGCAAGAACCGCCTCGAATCCCTGGGCGACGTCGAAGAGTCTGCAGACTTATTGCGGTATTACGGCAAGAGCTGGGAAGAAAGTGACGGTTTCGTTCGCCCCTTGGGCAAGCTTTCACCCAATGAAAACACCCGTAGCGTGTTGCGGCCTTTCGGTGTTTTCGTCGTCATTTCGCCTTTCAACTTCCCGCTGGCACTGGCTGCGGGCATGACCTCCGCCGCCTTGCTCGGCGGCAACAGCGTCATCTTGAAGCCGAGCCAAGATGCTCCCTGGTGCGCGCAAAAGCTTTATGAATGCTACCGCGACGCGGGCATCCCCGAAGGCGTCTTCCAGTTAATTTACGGCACGGGCTCGGAACTGGGCGATGCACTCACGACTCACCCAGAATGCGACGGCATTGCCTTCACGGGCAGCAAAGAAGTCGGCATGCGCATCTACCACCACTTCAGCAAGGATTACGTAAAGCCCTGCTTGATGGAATTGGGCGGTAAGAACCCGACGTTTGTTTGCGAAACGGCGGATATCGACATGGCGACCGATGGTTGCATGCGTTCCGCGTTTGGTCTCACGGGGCAAAAATGCAGCGCGCTATCCCGCGTGTATGTGCATGCTTCGCGCATCGATGAATTCCTCACCCAGCTTGTGGAGAAGTCGCGCAAAATCCGCGTCGGTGACCCGACGGATAAAGACGTTTACATGGGGCCCCTCATCAATGCCCGCGCCGTCGATAAATACCTCGGCGCTGTGGCACAGGGGAAAAAAGACGGCAGGATCTTGCTCGGCGGTGAAGACTTGCGCAAATCGCCCGGCTTTGAGCACGGCCACTTCGTCGCTCCAACCATTATTCAAGCGCCGGCGACGAGCTCTGTGTTTGAAGAAGAATTCTTCGCGCCCGTTTTAGCCGTCGATACGTTCACGGACCTGAGCGCTACGATCGCGCGGGCCAATAAAGTTCCTTACGGCCTCACGGCCGGAATCTTCACCGGCAAAAAAGAAGAGATTTCCCTGTTCATGGATCGCATCCAGGCCGGTGTGCTTTACGCCAACCGCCGCACGGGCGCTACGACGGGCGCTTGGCCCGGCGTGCAAGCCTTCTGCGGTTGGAAAGGGAGCGGCTCGACCGGCAAAGGCGGTTGCGGCCCCTATTACGCGTCTCAGTTTGCGTGCGAGCAATCGCGCACCATCATGGAGTAAAAGTGAAAGAGCTTCGCCCTGAAATCAAAGTGGCCCCGCCGGGGCCAAAAGCCAAAGCCCTCATCGAACGCGATGCGAAGGTAACTTCCCCCTCGTACATCAAGGAATACCCGCTCGCCGTCGAACGCGGCGAAGGCAGCTTTGTGTACGATGCCGATGGCAACCGCTACCTCGACTTCATGGCGGGAATCGCAGTTACTTCGACAGGCCATTCGCACCCCAAAGTCGTCAAAGCCATCCAAGATGCAGCTGCGAAATTCCTGCATATTTGCGGGACGGATTTTTACTACGAAACGATGGTCCAGCTCTGCGAACGCCTCGCTGGCTACGTTCCTGAAATGGGCCCGAAGAAAGTCTTTTTGACCAACTCCGGAACTGAAGCTGTCGAAGGCGCCATCAAGCTCGCGCGCTACCACACGCGCCGGGACAAGATCATAGCCTTCAAAGGAGCCTTCCACGGCCGCACGATGGGTGCGATTTCGCTCAATGCATCCAAGGTGAAGCAACGCGCTTTCTTCGGTCCCCTGCTCCCGGGCATTTTCCACGTTCCCTATTCGAACCCTTTCCGCTGCCCGCATAAGCACGAAAAGGCGTTCTGCGAAAAGAGCTGTGAATGCGCCACACACTTGGAAACTGATTGGTTCCCGTCGCACACCGACCCAAAAGAAGTCGCTGCGATTTTCGTGGAGCCGATCTTGGGCGAAGGCGGCTACGTTATCCCTGCGCCAAAATTCTTAAAAGACCTACGCCGCATCTGCGACGAAAACGGCATCTTGCTTGTGTTTGATGAAGTGCAATCGGGCGTGGGCCGCACGGGCGATATGTTCGCTGCGGAAACACTCAAAGTGGCACCGGATATTTTCCTAAGCGCTAAGGGTCTGGGATCGGGGATGCCGATCGGCGCCATCGTCGCTAAAGAGAAGGTCATGAGCTGGCCGCGCGGTACCCACGGCAGCACCTATGGCGGCAACCCCGTCTGCTGCGCGGCTGCGGTCGCGACTTTAGATGTCATTGAGCCCCTACTCCCGCAAATCCGCCAAGTAGGCGCGGGAATGGTCGAAGGCCTTAAAGCTCTGCAAAAGAAACACCCCGTAATCGGCGATATCCGCGGCGTGGGCTTAATGATTGGAGCGGAGTTCATCGATCCCGTCACGAAAAAGCCAGCGGAGGCGTTAGTGGGTGAGCTTGAACAGCTAGCGTTCCGCAAGGGGCTATTGCTGCTCTCGTGCGGGCAATCGACCATTCGATTCGCACCGCCTTTGGTTATCACGGCTCAGGAAGTTAAAGTCGGGTTGGAGATCTTGGATCAATGCCTCACGGAACTGACCAAATAAGGCGCGCACCAAAACTTTCCAAAGACAAGCTGCGCTCGATGCGCGAAGCCGTCGCCGACTCCGTGCGATCAGGCGATACGCTGCTCATCGAAGGCTTCACGCACTTAATCTGCTTTGCAGCAGGGCATGAAATCATTCGCCAGGGTATTGGGAATCTGACGGCGGCTCGGCTCACGCCCGACCTCGTCTACGACCAGCTTCTCGAAGCCGGGCTCGTAAAGAAAATGATCTTCAGCTGGGCGGGTAATCCAGGCGTTGGTTCCCTCCATGCCCTGCGCCGCCGCTCGCAAAAGGGCGCCGAGGGCGCGGTGGAGCTCGAAGAGTATTCGCATTTCGGCATGGTCGCGCGCCTACTCGCCGGAAGCGCAGGGCTTCCCTTCTGGCCGTTAGACAATTACACGGGCAGCGATATCCCCGGCGCCAATGCGCTCATCAAAAAGATTGAATGCCCCTATACGGGTAAAGAGCTCGCGACAGTGCCGGCACTGAATCCGGACGTCACGATTATCCACTGCCAGCGCAGTGACCGCGAAGGCAATGCGCAGGTTTGGGGCTTACTCGGCACGCAGAAGGAAGCTGTTTTCGCAGCCAAACGCGTAATCGTAGTCGCTGAAGAAATCGTCGATACTTCGCTTATCCGCCGTGACCCCAACCGCACTTTAGTGCCGGGCATTCTGGTGGATCATGTGGTCCACGAACCGTGGGGCTGCCACCCGAGTTATGTGCAGGGCCACTACGATCGCGATAACGATTTCTATGTGAAGTGGGAGGACATCTCTCGCGAGTCGAAGACGTACCAAGATTACTTGGCCGAATTTGTCCACGGCGTGAAAGACCGCAAGGGCTATCTCACTAAGGCCGGTTCCGGATTGATCGATCGGTTGAAAGCCAAACCACGGCGCTGCGAGGGAGTAGACTATGGCTACTGAGATTACCCCTTCGGAGCGAATGGCTGTCCGCGCCGCTCAGGAACTGAAAAACAACGAAGTCGTCTTCGTCGGTATCGGGCTGCCAAACCTCGCCTGCAATCTCGCGCGCGAGACGCACGCTCCCCAGCTTTTCATGATTTACGAATCCGGTGCCGTGGGCACCCTGCCCGATCGCTTGCCGGTTTCCATTGGGGATCCGACTTTGGTCACGGACTCTTTGGCGATCATGAGCCAGAGCGATATTTTCCAGCTCTTCTTGCAAGGCGGGTTGATTGAAGTCGGCTTTTTGGGCGGCGCCCAGGTAGATCGCCACGGAAACCTGAACACCACCGTCATCGGCGACTATGGCTCCCCGAAAGTCCGCCTCCCCGGCAGCGGCGGCGCGTGCGAGATCGCG
>JAIEOG010000019.1 GCA_019750655.1 bacterium | reverse complement strand
GACCGTAATAACCACCAAATCAGCATGGGCTATAACGGCACCGTAGCGGGCATCGACGAATCCCAGATTCCCTGGGACAATAACCGCAGCGTTCCGCTCGAAGCGCAGAAATACGGCTATGTCATCCACAGCGAAGCCAACGCCATTTCCCACGCCAAAGGGAACCTCGAAGGCGCCCGCGCCTATGTCACCCTCTTCCCCTGCAACGAGTGCGCGAAACTGATTGCGACCCATAAAGTGCGCGAAATCGTCTACCTATCGGACAAGTACAGCGACACGCCCGAAATCCGCATGTCGAAGCACCTTTTCGACCTTTCGGGGATTAAGTACCGGCCTCTACCAATCTCCCCGAGCCTGGTAGATCGCCTGCAAAAGCACCTCTTGTCCCTGTTGCCGGCCACGGGGGATTGATCCCGCTCCCGGCAAAGCGCTATAAGCCGGGGTATGGACGGGTTAACCCGCGAACAATGGCTCTCTCAAAGCCGTTTCGAACCTCTCGAAACGCCCGAAGTAATCGATCGTATCCTATTGAAAATACGAAGCTTTAAATCGAATGGCCGCCGCGCCTTTGTGCTCTTGGACCTAGATTCCACGCTTTACGAAGTAGCCGAACGTTCGGCGCGGATCCTACGGCTCGCAGCGGAAGAATTCCCCTGGCTGCCCGAGGCGACGCGAGCCCAGCTTTCCACCGCAGCGCCTGAGAAAATGGGCTACTCCATCGCCGACACTTGGTGCCTCCTGGGGCTTGAGCCCGATGCCGCCGCCCTGGAACAGGTCGAAACTTTCTGGCGCGCGCACTTTTTCTCCAATGCGTTTCTCTGCCACGACCAGCTCTACGAGCACACATTTGACTGGGTCCACCGCCTTTATGCAGAAGGCGCCGAGATTGTTTACCTAACCGGCCGGGATATCGGCGGCATGCATGCCGGCACTTTGGAGTGCTTGCGGCGCGATGGGCTGCCCTTGGACCACCGCACGCACCTGTGCATGAAGGACAACCGCGAGCGCGACGACGTCGAACACAAAACTGCCGTCGCCGAACGCTTTGCCGCCTTGGGCGAGATCGTCGCGTCTTTTGAAAATGAGCCCCGAAACTTCGTGGCACTCCGCCAGGCATTTCCCGACGCTTTGCATGTTTTTGTGGACACGATTAGCAGCCGAAAGATGGCTTCTCCTGTCGAAGGCGTGTACCGCATGCGCCCATCCAGTAGAGTTCGGTAATAATATGCCGCGTTAGACCCAATTACGGCTTGGAATTCCAAGGGCTTGGAATTAACGTATAAGGCTATTCAGGAGCCTACATACCTATGGAGTTGTTCGACTTCTTCTCTCGAGCAAACGCGGAATACATTGAACAGCTGTACCAGCAATACCGGAACGATCCGGCGTCTGTAGACGAGCGCTGGGCGGTCTTCTTCGCAGGTTTCGAAGCCGGGAACTCCGGAAATTCGATCCTGGAAAAACTGCTTTCTTCGAAGTCGGGCTCTCCGGCCGAAGGCGTGAACCACTTGGTGCACTCCTACCGTGAGTTGGGACACTTTATCGCGAAGCTCAACCCCTTGGGCAATAACCGTGAAGACTTCCCGCTGCTGCGCTTATCGGAGTTTGGTTTTTCCGAAACGGATGATTTGAGCCGTCCTGTGGGCAACGGCGGGTTTGCGGGCGAATCCGGCCAGACTTTGGGCGATCTTATCTCTCGGCTGAAAGAAACCTACTGCGGTTCTCTCGGCGTTGAGTACATGGATATTTCCGACAAAACGCAGCGCGAGTGGCTCCAGCAGAAAATGGAGCCCTCGTTCAACCGCCCTTCGCTCTCTGCTGAAGAGAAGACTTACCTCTACTCCAAGCTCGTCGCAGCCGAAGGCTTCGAACAGTTTCTGCACACGAAGTACGTCGGACAAAAACGTTTTTCGATCCAAGGCGCGGAATCCATCATCCCGCTGCTCGACACTCTGCTGACGGAAGCAGGGTCCAATGGCGTCGAAGAAATCCTGATGGGCATGGCCCACCGCGGCCGCTTGAATGTGCTGACGCATATTCTCGGCAAGCCTTATGAACTCGTGCTTCGCGAATTCGAAGGCACTGCTCAACCCGCGTCCGACGAAGGCGACGGCGATGTGAAATACCACATGGGCTATACCAACACGCGCACTACCGCGTCGGGTGGCTCCTTACTCGTCACGCTGGCTTCAAACCCAAGCCATTTGGAAGTCGTCGACCCCGTCGTCGTCGGCATGGCCAAGGCAAAGCAACAAGCCCGCAACGATAGCGATGGCGCACGTGTTGTGCCCATCTTGCTCCACGGCGAAGCAGCTTTCACAGGCCAAGGCGTTGTGCCTGAGACTTTGAGTCTTTCTGAGCTTTCGGGCTACCGCACAGGCGGCACGATCCATATCATCGTAAACAACCAAGTCGGTTTCACGGCGACCGCAAATGAAACGCGCTTCACGCCCTACCCGACCGACGTTGCCAAAATGATCCAGGCGCCCGTCTTCCATGTGAACGGCGACGACCCGGAAGCCGTGGTGCATGCAGCGCGCCTGGCAATGCAGTTTCGCCAAGCTTTCAAAGTCGACGTGTTTATCGACGTATGGTGCTACCGCCGCTTCGGCCACAACGAAACCGACGATCCGACATTCACCCAGCCGGTGATGTACCAGAAGATCGACGCGCTCCCGTCCGTTCGCGAACTTTACGCCGAGAAATTGAAAACCGAAGGCGTGCTGACGGACGAGCAGATCGAACGCTTCCAGACGGAATTGAGAGAGCAGCTCGACCAAGGCCAGGGTGCAGCCCGCGAAGTCCGCACGCGCCCGCCCGTCACCACCTTCCGCGATCTCTGGGAAGGCTTTGACCGCGCGCGTGGCGATTGGACGGCACGCACTGCGATCTCGCAGCAGGATATCTTGCACGTCACCAGCATCGGTACTTCCGTGCCCGAAGGTTTTAACGTGCACCGCAAGCTCGTGAAGCTTTTGGAAACCCGCCGCTTAATGGCCAAGGGCGACAAGACCGCCGACTGGGGCTGCGCGGAAATGTGGGCTTTGGGAAGCCTGCTCCACGAAGGCACCCCCGTGCGCTTGATGGGCCAAGATTCCGAGCGCGGCACGTTCAGCCACCGCCATGCTGTCCTGCACGACACCATGACGGGCGATACGTTTACGCCTCTGAGCCAATTCAATGCGCGTTTCACGATCAAGAACTCCATGCTTTCGGAGTTCGCGGTCATGGGCTTTGAGTACGGCTACAGCATCGCCGACCCACGCAACCTCGTGATGTGGGAAGCGCAGTTTGGTGATTTCGTAAACGGCGCGCAGACCGTATTGGATCAATTCCTCGTCAGCGGCGAATCCAAATGGGATCGCATGAGTGGCTTGGTCTTGCTTCTGCCGCATGGCTATGAAGGCCAGGGCCCGGAGCACTCGAGCGCACGCTTAGAGCGTTTCCTGCAATCTTGCGCCGAGAACAATATCCAAGTTTGCTACCCGAGCATGCCGTCGCAGTATTTCCACTTGCTGCGCCGCCAAATGCACAGGCGTTTCCGCAAACCGCTGGTATTGATGATGCCCAAGAGCCTCTTGCGCGATGAGCGCTCGACTTCGCCGGTTGCTGACTTTACCGATGGCGCCTTGCACCTCGTCTTGGACGACACCAAAGTCGATCCCAAGAAGGTGAAGCGCGTGCTTTTCTGCACGGGCAAAGTCTATTTCGGACTCGACGCCGCTCGCGACGAACGCAAGCAGCAAGATACGGCGATTGTCCGTGTCGAGCAGCTCTACCCGTTCCCGAAAACGGAAATCGAAAGTGCCTTGGCTCGTTACACGCGCGCTGAAGAATTCTTCTGGGTACAAGAAGAGCCTAAGAACATGGGCGCTTGGACCTTCATCGAGCCGCGCCTGCGCACTTGCTTGCCGCCGAGCCGCCAGCTGCACTACCGCGGCCGTGGCGAAGCCGCGAGCCCCGCACATGGTTTCTACCGCGTCCACCAACTTGAAGAGCAAGAATTCATCAAGAGCGCCCTGGATCCGATTTCCACGGATACAGCAGCCCTTGGCGAAAGCACCTCGGAACCAGCCTTGAAGGAGCGCCATGGCAACTAAAGTAGAGATCCCTGCATTAGGAGAATCTGTCACCGAAGCTATCTTGGTGAAATGGCTCAAGGCCGATGGCGACACCGTCGCTGTCGACGATCCGATTTGCGAGCTCGAGACAGATAAAGCCAACGTCGAATTGCCCTCGCCTGCGGCAGGCGTTTTGCGCCACAAAGTCGCACAGGGCACGACCGTGAAGATTGGCGATATGGTCGCCGAAGTCGGCGCAGGTGCTGGAGCCGGTGCCAGTAAGGCTCCTGCAGCAGACAAACCCGCTCCCAAAGCAGCCGCCCCAGCTAAAACGGAAGCTCCCGCAGCCGCTAAACCAGCCGAAGCCCCCGCCGGCGCGAGCCGCTCGGGCACAGATGATTTCAGTCCGTCGGTCCGCCGCGCTGTTAAAGAAACAGGCGTCGATCCTTCCACCTTGCACGGCAGTGGCCCGCGTGGCCGCGTTGTGAAAGAAGACGTAATGGCTGCGGTAGAAACGGCACCCACCGCGCGCACGGCACCTCCTATGACTGGCGGCTTTTCGACTCCGGCACAGCGCCCGGCATCCGCAGGCGAAGGCATCCGCCGCGAGCCGATGACCAAGATCCGCAAGAAGATTGCCGAGCGCTTGGTCGCCGCCCAACACACGGCCGCGATGCTCACCACTTTCAACGAAGTGGATATGTCGCAGGTGCTGGAATTGCGCGAGCGTTACAAAGAACAATTCCAAAAAACGTATGGGGTTTCGCTAGGCTTGATGTCCTTCTTCGCCCGCGCTGTGGCGTTGGCGTTGAAAGAATTCCCGGTCGTGAATGCCTCGATTGAAGGCGAAGACATTGTCTTCCACGACAACGTAAACCTCGGCATCGCCGTCAGCACGGAGCGCGGTCTCGTCGTGCCGGTGTTGCGTAAGGCCGAAGACATGTCTTTCAGCAAGATCGAATCCGAGATCAAGCGCATGGCCACTTCCGCTAAAGACGGCAAGCTAGGCTTGAATGAACTCGGCGGCGGCACGTTCACGATCACGAACGGCGGCGTCTTCGGTTCGCTACTTTCGACACCGATCTTGAACCCGCCCCAAAGCGGGATCTTGGGCCTGCACGCGATCCAGAAACGCCCGATTGTGGTGAAAGAAGAAATCGCGATTCGCCCGATGATGTACGTGGCACTCTCTTACGATCACCGCTTGGTCGACGGAAGAGACTCGGTATCGTTCTTGGTGCGGGTGAAGAACCTGCTCGAAGATCCACACCGCTTGATGCTGGCAGTTTAATTACTTAGAGAACCATTCACCAAGCAAGGCATCTTTGCGCTCGAAGCGGCCGCGGAGCCATTCGGCACGGCCCTCCGCACTTTGAGGGAGTTCGCTGATCGGAAACCGGCGAACATCTAGGCGCACGCTTTTCACTAGCCCGCGGAAAACCTGGCTCAGTTTCGGAATGCCGCCGACGTACCCAATTGTCACATCGTAAACCGCATCCACATGCCCTTCGAGCCCTTCGACGGCGGCACTAAACCCACGCGTGCGAGGCACGAGTGTGTACTTGGGCACGGGCAATCCTTTTTCAGCCGCATGGAGCTGCGCTAGGGAAAGCTTCTTGTCGGTGATACGTGTGCCTTCGACAAACGTCACAAGCCAGAGGGGAATATTCTGCGACTTAAACTTATGGAACGTCGCCTCGATTTTTGCGCGATCGGCCATCCAATCGCGTTTCACAAAAAGGCAATCGAGGAACTGCATGCCCCAGCCAACGCCAGGGATGTACTTGATGGGATCCTTCACAAACCATTTCAAATCGCCCAAGCGTCGCTTGCGATAAATGATCATCATTAGGACAAGGATATCGGCCATCTGTTGGTGATTCGCGAACACGATGGCATTCTCATTATCGGGCAGCGTATCGCCCGTAATAATCGGCTTCACACCAAAAAACTTCTCGGTGCCGATTACGCACCAGCCCCACCAGTGGTGGGCAAAAAAGCGGTTAATCTGGCGGAAAGCTTTGCGTGAGAATGGCAGAAGCACGAGCGAGAGCATCTGCAGGCCATTGATGAAAATAAGACTGAGGCCGAGGAAAGCAGCGCCGACGAAGGCCTTGAACCAACCGACCACATTCTCGACCACCCCAGGCTGCGCTTCCAAGGGCCACTGCGCCCGCACTAAAGACTGCATAGAAAAGGGATAGCAGCGCCCGCCACCCCCGGCAAATCGGAAGAACGCACCCGGCTTCGCTAAGGCTACGCCGGGCAAGCCTTTAAGCGCCGTTTTCGATCGCGAGGAGGATGAGGCAGAGGATTGAGAGGCCTGCGAGCAATGGGGAAATTTCCTTGCGACGGCCGGCCAGGAAATAGAGTGCGCTATGGCTTACTAGGCCCCAGAGAATCCCCTGCGTGATGGAAAACGTGAAGGGGATGAGCAGGACGGTCAAAGCGCCTGGAATGAGGTCTTCTATTTTATCTACTTCTAAGGCCTTCAAAGATCGGAACATCAGGGCCCCGACGATTAGCAACACCGGAGCCGTGGCGTAGCTAGGGACCAACGCTGCAACCGGAGCCAGAAAGAAACACGGAAGAAAGCAAAGCGCCGTTACGATGGCCGTGCGCCCCGTGCGGCCGCCGGCTTCGATACCAGCCGCGCTCTCAATGAAGGCAGTTCCAGAGGACGTCCCCACTAGCCCCGCCGTCAGTGTCGCCCATGCATCCACAATCAACCCCTCACGCAAGCGCAAAGGTTCTCCCTTTTTATCGACGAGGCCCGTCGCATGAGAAACGCCGACAAACGTAGAGATAGAGTCGAACAAATCCGTAAAGCACACCGCGAGGATCGCGGGCACTAAAGAAAGCTGTAAGGCACCCCAGATATCGAGCTTGAAAAGCACGGAGTGAAAATCTGGCAGAGCCACCCACTGCTCGGGAGCTGCGATTTTTCCGAGGAGCGCTGCGCCTAAAGTCACGGAACCAATCCCAACCAAAAAGGCGAATGGGTTTTTCCTGCGCAAAAGCTCACTGGTCACGATTAGGCCGCCGAGAGCCAAGAGGCTTTCAGTCCCCAGCTTACCCAGCTTTACTAAAGTCACCGGATCTCCAACAACCAAGCCCGCCTGCTTCAAACCAATCAGCGCTAAGAATGCACCGATGCCGCCGGCCGCCCCCACACGGATGTTCAACGGGATCGCGCGCGCGATGCGTTCGCGCAAAGGCGTAAAAGAAATCAGCGCAAACAACACGCCCGCCCAGAAAACCAATCCCAGCGCCACAGGCCACGCGATGCCCCGGCCGAGAATCAACCCGTAAGCAAAGAAAGCGTTGATGCCCATCCCCGGGGCCACTGCAAATGGGAGCTTGGCGTAAAGGCCCATGAGCAACGACATGCTGAAAGCCAAGAGAACTGTCGCGGTCAGAGTTCCTGAGAACGTAAGTCCCGTCCCCGCCGTCGATAGAATCATCGGGTTCACCACGACGATATAAGCCATGGTGAAAAACGTCGTGACGCCGGCCACGGTTTCTTTTTTCCAATCAGCCATTTTTCCTCAGCTTGCGCGTACGGCGATCGGGGCGAACGCATCGACGTCAAAAAGACCCCGGTCCGTTAATTTGAGAGAAGGAATCACAGGAAGGCTCAAAAAAGCTAGCTGCAAAAAGGGTTCGGTTAAGGCGCAGCCCGCCTGGCGGCAAACCGTGCGCAACTCCTGCAGGCGCGCCCGGACATCGGCTGCGGGGGCGGCCGTCATGAGCCCACCCAAAGGCAGCTCCAACGAGGCACGGACTTGGCCGGCCGTTACTACACAATAGCCTCCGCCCATTTCAATGAGCTTTGCAAAGGCGACCGCCATATCTTGGGTGCTGGAGCCAACCGCGATGAGGTTATGGCTATCGTGCCCGACGCTCGAAGCAATCGCGCCTTGGAACGAGTCTCCAAAGCCCCGCACGTAGGCATTTGCCGGCGGAGAGCCTTTTCCATAGCGTTCTAAAACCGTGAGCCGTGCCACACCCCGCGCCGTCGAGTCTTCGACTAAGCGTTCGGTGATAATTTTGCCGGGCTTCACGCCAATCACATGCACCCTGCCCGCAGGGCCTTCGAGATCGCGGGCTGCGGGCGCTTTAGCGCGGACGGAGGAAGGAAAAGACGTCACTTTCTCGGACGCCCACTCCAATTCGTCCACAGGCCGGCCGCCCACGAGCACTTTTTCTATCGCACAGGTTTTAGCATCCCCTAGCACGATCAAGTCGGCGCGGTGCCCAGGCGCCACTGCTCCCCGATCGCGCAAGCCGTAATGCCGCGCCACGGTCCAGGAAACCAGTCGGTAAACGGCTTCAATCGGCGCACCCTGAGCAATCGCTTCGCGCACTAAGAAATCCAAGTGGCCTTGCTCAGCGATATCCAGCGGATTTCTGTCGTCGGTGCAAAAACCAAGGCAAGCGGAAGTCGCCTCACTGATTAAAGGCACGAGCGTTTTGAGATCTTTCGTGACGCTGCCCTCGCGGATCCACACCGCCATCCCTTTGGTGAGTTTCTCGCGCGCTTCTTCAAGCTGAGTCGATTCGTGGCAGCTGGAGATCCCGGCAGCAGCGTAAGCCGAAAGACTTGCTCCGCGCAGTAACGGGCAATGCCCATCGATGACGGCCCCCTCAAAAGCCGAAAGCTTTTCCCAAACTTCCGGGTCACCGTGCAGTACACCCGGGAAATTCATCATCTCCGCAAGCCCCAGGGCCTTAGGGTGCGCGCGTAGGGGGAGCAGATCGGCCGCGCGCAAATGGCCCGCGCCGTTCGTTTCAAAATCTGTCGCTGGCACACAGGAGCTCAACATCACCCGCAGATCGAGCTGCGCACGGCTGGCCGCATCGAGAAAGTACTGGATGCCGCTCAAACCCTGCACATTGGCAAGTTCGTGTGGATCACAAATCGCGGTCGTAGTGCCCTTAGGCAGCACTAAACGTTCAAACCCCGAAGGCACGAGCATCGAACTTTCCACATGCACGTGCGCGTCGACAAAACCCGGCACTACAAAGCGCCCCGGCGCATCGATCACACGCCGGGCTTTGAGACCCGGATCCACAGCCACCACATGGCCATCGTAAACCGCGATGTCGCTCTTCAACCAACGCAGGGAAAATACGTCGAGGTAAGACGCGCCTCGGATGAGCAGATCGCAGGGGATGCGCCCCATGGCTGCATCGACCCAAGCTTTGCGGCGAGCATTCATCGATGCGAAGACGCTTTCTTTAAGAACATGCGGCCACCGCCTCGGTGCGATTGAGAGCGCGTTCCCCGCTTTTGAAAGTAAATGCAAAGATAGGCCGCGGCCGTGGCGACAAAAGCGAGAAGAGGCCGGCTGTGTAATCCAAAATACATCACGCTATGTTCTAATCCCGCCCCAGTGCAGGCGCCAAGAAGCATCCAAGTAAGCGCGACAGGCGCCGCTGTGTGCTCGCGCAGGAGAGACGCAAAGAAAAAACTGCTCATCAGCACGGGAGAAAACGCGGCGGCCAATGCCAAAAGGCGCGGCAAGTCCAAACTCTCGCGCGCCCCTTGCACCCACCAAGAGAGCACCAACCCCAAAGCGACTAAAGCAGCGCCTAACGCGGGCGAGAGCTTCCACCAACGCTCAACCACCCACCCAGCAAGAGCCGCCGACAAAGCACCCGCTCCCAACCAAGCAAAAACGGTCGGCCAACCGCTGCCTAGCCACCAACCTGCTTCGATAAAAGAACCCGTGAGCAAAGGCACAGCCCCGACGCCGGCGCAGAAAAAAGACGCAAAAGAAAGCCCCATCCCGGAGCGTCGCTCCGACGGCAAGGCATAGCGGAGAATCCCCGCTGAGAACACCGCCAAGATCCCGAGTAAAATAGTCAACGACACCGGGAAAACCCGTAGTGGCAGCGCCGCAAAGAAAGGCCAGTTGTCAGTGGAAACTTCGCCACCCACCGCGTAGCGCGCGGAAAGATCGGGCGGAGGTGTCGGCCCTGCATGGACGAGTGCCGCGCCCTCACCCGCCAGAAACAACACGCCACCTTGGTAACCCGATTGCACCACCGTCGGCGGCTTGCCATCGAAGGCTTGTTTCAACGTCGTAAAGAGTTTGGCTCCGAGCGCATTCGAAAGCACTGGGAACGATAATGCGATCATGCCTTTTTGCCGCAAGCGCGCACGCGCTTCGTGGAAAGCTTCGGCCGTAAAGCCGAAGGCCGTCGCGTGAGGGGCCCAGGTAGACGCCGTCACTCGGTTCGGAGATGTATAGAGAATCAGGTCGTACTGCTGCGCACTGTTCCGCAGAAAGACGCGCGCATCCGCCGCATGGAACGTCACACGCTCGTCGTCAAAAGGTTTTTCGGGGTGTAGCGCGGAACCAATCTCCGCATAGGCAGGATCGAGATCCACTACATCCACGTGGACCGCGCCCCGGCGCAGGGCCGCAGCCACTTCATTGCCTAAGCCACCACCCAAGA
>JAIEOG010000365.1 GCA_019750655.1 bacterium | reverse complement strand
CAGCTTTCTCGTGAAGAAGTCGAACAAGCAGTGGCGGCAGCCATTGCAGAAACGGGCGCTTCGAAACCCGCCGATATTGGCGCGGTAATGAAGGCCGTTCTTGCCAAAACCGCCGGCCGCGCCGACGGAAAACTCGTCAATGAAATCGCCCGGACTAAACTCTCCGGTACCTGACGCATTCTTTCTCCAGCCCTGCCTTGAACTCGCACCCCAGCTTCTGGGCAAGCGCCTTTGGCGTCGCCAGGGCAAAGTGGAACTCTTGGCCGAGATCGTCGAGGTCGAGGCCTACCTGGGCGAGCGAGACCCGGCGAGCCACGCTTTTCGCAAGACAGAACGCAGCTCGGTCATGTTTGAACGCGGCGGTGCTTGCTACGTTTATCTTTCCTATGGGATGAACTACTGCATGAACGTGGTAACCGGGAAAGAGGGTGTCGGAGAAGCAGTGCTCATCCGAGCCGCTGCGCCTATTGGCGCCTTGGACCGCTTTTACAAAAACCGCGGCCTCGACCGCAGTAAACCTGCACGCCTTCTAATGAATGGGCCCGGAAAACTTACGCAAGCCCTCGGCATCGACTTGAAGTTCAACCGCACCCGCTACGGGGAAGGCGATCTTGCGATCGTGGAGGGAGAGCGCTCCTATTCCAAAGCGGACATCGGCCGCGGCAGGCGCATTGGCATCAGCAAAGCGACTGAATGGGATTATCGGTTCTGGGTAAAGGGAAGTCCCTGGCTTTCGAGGAAAGAAACCTAATGTTCTCGGAAGCCACCTTAGAATCCATCCGAGAGCGCATCAATATCGTCGACCTCGTTGGCGAATACGTGCAGCTGAAAAAGGGCGGGCAGGCCTACCAGGGTCTTTGTCCTTTCCACTCGGAAAAATCGCCCTCGTTTTACGTGCACCCGCACAAGCAAGTCTTTCGCTGCTTTGGCTGCCAGAAGGGCGGCAATGTTTTCACGTTCTTAATGGCCATCGATGGCCTGAGCTTTCCAGAAGCCGTGGAAAAACTCGCCGAACGCACGGGCGTAAAACTCGAACGCTCTTTTCGTCAGGAAAAAGCGCCAAGCCCCTTGGCCGCTTCAAGCCGGCAGCTCGCAGCCCTAGAATGGGCCAGCCGTTATTTCAACTACCTGCTCACACAAGTCGAAGAATACAAATTCGCGCTGAAATACATCGAAGACCGTGGGATCCGGAGAGAAACGATCGATCGCTTCCTCATCGGCGTCGCGCCCCGCGGCTGGAACACGCTCCTACGCCAGCTGCAGCAACGCAAATTCACTTTCCAAGAAATCGTGCAGGCCGGCCTAGTGGTCGAGCGTGAGGGTTCGGAATCGGGCGGTTACGATCGTTTCCGCGAGCGCTTGATGTTCCCCATCCGCAACCGCGACGGGCAAACCGTTGGCTTTGGAGCGCGCGCACTGAAAGAGGGCGATCAGCCAAAATATTTAAACTCTCCCGAGTCGCCGATCTTCAACAAGCGGCGTCTTTTTTACGGAATGTTCGAAAGCCAGCGCGGGATCCGCCAAGTGGGCGAAGCGATCTTGGTCGAAGGCTATATGGATGTCGTGGGCCTTTACCAATCCGGCGTTTCGAACTCGATCGCCACGATGGGCACCGCACTCACCGAAGAACACTGCTCGGAGCTAAAACCACTCACGCGCCGGGTGGTTACAGTTTTCGATCCCGATCGCGCCGGCAAGGATGCTTGGCACCGTTCCGTGCATCTTTTTCTCTCGACCGGCTTTTTCGCCAAAGATCTTTCTCTGCCCGATGGTTTGGATCCAGATGAGTATGTGCAGAAACATGGCTCGGAAAGCTTCCACACACTTTGCGCGGCGGCTCCGCGGCAGGTGACGAAACTGCTCAAAGAAATCGCGCAACGCGGGCCACTCTCTGAAAGTGCCGTCGCCGAAACACTGACCGAGCTAACGCCCCTCCTAGTGGCCAGCCGGCGCCTGCCCGATCGCGCTTCGCTCTGGGACGATATCAGCTTGGTTCTAGGCGTGTCCGTTCCGGTGATTGCGGAAATCGCCGAAGCGGCCGGCAAACGCACCGGCCCCGCCGAAGCCGCGAAACCGGCAGCGGCCCCGCGAGCGCCTACGGCGCCGAGCCGCAAAGGGCCGACGATTAATCCCATCGATTTGCAGTTTTTTAGCGCCTGCGTGGAGACCCCAGAATTCTTCTTAAAGACCCCCCGGGAGCGCTGGGAGGGGGGGATTTCCGACCCTGCCGTCAAAGCCTGGCTGGGCGAGCTCTCAAAATGCGATAACTTATTGGATTTCCGTGAAAAACTAGCTTCCTTGGTGCATTCCGGCGCTTCGACCGACCTGGCTGCGGCTGCCACGGGCGGCCTGTTTGAGGAGCGGGAAGTCCCTAAAAACTCTCAGGATTTCAATATCTTAGTCGAAACCATGCGCAAGCGGCACCTGGAGGCCGAGATCCGCTCCCTTTCCGCCCAGATCAAGCTCACCGCCCGTATGGGGGACAGCGAAGAGCAGCTTAGGCTGCTTAACCGCCTTCAAGAGCTTCGGTCAGGAAGCAGTGAGAGCGATTTGCCAGGTTGACCGGCCTCCTTAAATGTCTATAAATAATGGGCATTGCTGGCGGTTGGGTGCTTATGTTAAATACCCAGGTTTGTCTCTGCAATTCCGCAGCTTTCGCGTCCTCATATGCTTTTAACGGGGTGCCCTACTAATGGCCAAGGTCGATAAAAAGAAAGAACTTCAGAAGCTCATCTCGGCGGGGAAAGAAAAAGGTTTCCTCACCTACGAAGAGATCAATGAAGCGCTTCCAGAAGACATCACGGAAACCGAGGAACTCGATGAAGTGATGGCGATGATCGAAGAAGCCGACATCGAAGTCGTCGAGAGCGAAAAAGATGTCAAAGGCGGCGGCGCTGCTGCCGCAGGCGGCAAGAAGACCGCCGAAAAAGAAACGCCGCAAGCGTCCGAAGAAGAAGATTCCATGAGCCGCGGGTTAGATCCCGTGCGCTTGTACTTGAAGAAAATGGGCTCCGTCGCCCTGCTCACCCGCGAAGGCGAAATCGAAATCGCTAAACGCATCGAAGAGGGTGAAGCCGAAGTTCTCGACGTCATATTGAACTCCTCCATGGGGATCAAAGAATTCTTGGCGATCGGGGACAAAATTGAAAAAGGCAAACTACGCGCCCGCGATGTCGTGCGTGGCGGCGAAACCGATTCGGAAAACACCGAAGAAGGTGGCGGCGCAGAAGGTGCCGGCACTCCTGGGGAAGAAGGCGCCGAAGCCTCCGCAGAGGGTGAAGAAACTGAAGAGAGCCAAGCCACAGCAGCTCCCGGCGGAGCGCCTGGCGCACCGGGTGGTCCTGGCCAAGGGCAACCTTCGGGCTTGAACGAAGCGGAATGCCGCGAGCGCATCCTCGAAGGGATGAAGCTCGTACACAGCTTCGAAAAAACGCTCCACAACGTGGAACAAAAACTTTTGAAGGTCGGCCAAAACGCCAGCGAGCGTAAAAAGCTCCGCGAAAAGCTGGCCGACAACCGCCGCAAAATCGTCGAAGTTTTCGTTGAGATCAACTTCAACCGTAAAACGATCAACAAGATCGTGGCGAAGTTCAAGCAGCAGGTCAGCCGCATCGAAGATGCAGAGCGTGAATCCAATATGCTGCTGCGCCGAGTGAATGTCGACGGCGTCGGCAAACTCCGCAAGCACATCAAAGAGACGAAGAAGAACAAGAAGCTCGAAGAGCAGATGAAGCTCCGCTACGGCGTCGACTACGCCGGGCTGATGGAAATCGACTACATGATCGGCGAGGTGAATAAAAAAATCGCCATCGTCGAAGGCGAAACCAATCTGCGCGCTCGTGAGCTCAAAGACATGTACGAGGCGATCCTCGCAGGGGAAGGCAAATCCGAGGCCGCAAAAGCGGAACTCGTCGAAGCCAACTTGCGCTTGGTCGTTTCCATCGCGAAAAAGTACACGAACCGTGGCTTGCAGTTCTTGGATCTCATCCAAGAAGGCAACATCGGCTTGATGAAAGCCGTCGATAAGTTCGAATACCGCCGCGGTTACAAATTCTCGACATACGCCACCTGGTGGATCCGCCAAGCTATTACCCGCGCCATCGCGGACCAAGCTCGCACGATCCGTATCCCGGTGCACATGATCGAAACGATCAACAAACTAATCCGCACCTCGCGCTACCTCGTTCAGGAACTCGGCCGCGAACCGACACCTGAAGAGATCGCCGAGAAAATGGAAATGCCGGTCGATAAGGTCCGCAAGGTCCTAAAGATCGCCAAAGAGCCAATCTCTCTAGAAACGCCGATCGGCGAGGACGAAGATTCGCACTTAGGCGATTTCATCGAAGACAAAGCGATGATCAGCCCGTCGGACGCAGTGACGAACGTCAACTTGTCCGAACAAACGCGTAAAGTTCTAGCGACGCTCACGCCTCGCGAAGAAAAAGTATTACGCATGCGCTTCGGCATCGGCGAAAGCTCCGACCATACACTTGAAGAAGTGGGTCAGGACTTTAACGTCACCCGCGAGCGTATCCGTCAGATTGAAGCAAAAGCTTTGCGCAAACTCCGGCACCCAAGCCGCAGCAAGCGCTTGAAAGCTTTTATCGAGAACTAGTTTTAGGGAGGGCGAAAGCCTCGCGCCCTAGCACTGTTAGGTCGAGGCAAAAAGCGCTGGATCGAGGACGCACAAGTGAGGCGAGCGGACGCGTACTCCATGTACGCGGGAGCGAGCCGAACGCGGAGGACGAAGAGCCAGCGTTTTTTGACCGACCGTAGAGGGCCCATAGCTCAGTTGGTTAGAGCAGTCGGCTCATAACCGATAGGTCCCTGGTTCAAGTCCAGGTGGGCCCACAGCACTCGCTTCGCGAGTGCAATCCTTTATTGTTTATCTTTTAGCCTTAATCCTTAAACAGGCCTTTGGACCGGACGCCCTAGAAAAATAGCTCCCGAATTTTCCCCTCCGGCCTCTTCAAACCACTCCGCGCATCCATCAACTCCCGTCTCTGGGCGTTATGAAAATAGGTCAGAGTGACTAAGCACCCCATGATGTCGGATAGGTGCATGCCGCTGATCACAAACCCTGCGCGTAGCTTGGCGATGAGAACAGGGTTATTCGTGGAGCGGTGATTTGAGTCCACTGTCTGAAAACCATGGAACCGAGAAAACTCCAGCACGGCCCTTAGAAGTTCCGAGTAGAGTCCCTGCCTACGATGATCTTGATGCACGTAAGACATCGCCATATGAAGATTGCTACCCCCCGTTTGAAAACCACGCGTAAAGCCTATGAGCCGTTTCTCAAAGTAGATCCCCAGGTGAATCTGTTTAAGCACCTTGGTTGCAGACTTTAGGGCCTCGTGCTTCTCACGCTCCTCTTGAACTAAAAGCTCTTCCCAAGGAGGGGCTCCACCCAGCGCACCGACCAGCTCCTGAAACCCTGGATCGGCTGCCAGATCCTCTAAGAACCTAAACTCATACGCATTCTTAAAAACCCATCTCTCTGTCGCCATCACCCACTGCTAACAAACAGCCCCAAGCTCGACAACTCCCACAGGCAGGAGTGCCAGGTTCCACTACCGCTCTTTTTTTGCCCTTTTTACGGACAAAGTAGTACTCAAGCGTCATGAACCTGCACTTCCGACTGCTGCTAACGGTTTTAGCAAGCCGCTTTAAATCCAAACTAAGCAGCTTCGTCGAAACCAAGACCACCTTCACCGTCTTACCCACCGACTGCCACATCCCTTTTTTCCGACTGATGTGCGGCGGCCGCTATTTCGACTTCATGGATGCCGCCCGAGTTGACCAGGTCTCCAGATTAGGAATTCTTGGCCTCATGAGACGGGATGGCCTAAGCATCAATCTCGGCGGCCAAATACTCCGCTACCGCAAGCCGATGAAGGTTTTCACGCGATTCACGGTGAGTACGAAAATTATCTACTGGGATGATAAGTTTTTTTACGTCGAACAAAAGTTCGAACAAAACGGGATCATGAAAACCGAAGGACTTGTTCAAGGGTGCTTCCGCGGAAAACCCGGCGTGGTCCCCCCGGCAGAGCTTCTAAAACGCGCAGGCCTTAAAATAGAGCGCCCCGCGTTGCCCGAAATAGTTAAATGGTTTCAGAGCCAGAACACCGCCCAGTGAGGTATCCATGCGCCCCGACTTCATTAAACACTACACCGAAATCCAAGAACCCGACTCGAGCTACTACCCGGGGAGTAAAGAACTCCACGGCTTAGGTTCTCCCTTCGGCCGCACGTTCGGCCTGAAACGTTTGGGGATCCACCACGAAGTTTTACCACCGGGCCGGCGCACTTCCTGGCCTCACGCTGAAAAAACTGAGGAAGAATTTGTGTACGTGATCGAAGGCACACCCGATGCTTGGATCAACGGCACGATCTATCGCCTGCAACCGGGGGATGCTGTCGGTTTTCCGCCGGGAACGGGCATCGCGCACACCTTCATCAACAATACGGAATCGGATATTCGATTGATGGTCGTCGGCGACGCCAATCGCCCGGACAACCAGATCAACTACCCAATGCATGCAGAGTACAACCAGAAGATCGGATCACGGCACTGGAGCGACGCTCCTAAACAGAAAATGGGAGTGCACGACGGGCTTCCCGATAAACTCCGGCGCTAGCCGTTATTTCCGTCGGTAAAACCGCGGCAAGATGTTCCGGCTGTCGAGGATGTAGTAAGGGTGAGCAACGCCCTTCCAATTATCTGTGACGACCGGGTCGTCGTCATCCAAGGTGGGTTTATGCACGAACTGGTCATCCCCCAAGTAAATCGCAGCATGCACCAGATCTTTTTCCTTATGGAAAGCGAGAGTTAGGACATCCCCAGGCTCTAGCGTGTCTCCTCGCTTAAGCGGAGCAAAGTGGCTAGCCAATAATTCCAAGGCTTTTTCTCGTCCCAGAAAGACTGCTGCGCCGAAATCTAAATGGAACTCCAGAGCAACGCCCAAGCAATTGGCGTCGGATTCTAAAGTGAGCGACTGGACCTCCTTAGCTAAAGCGGCAGCTTTTTCAGGATCGGTGAGTTCATGAGGCTTGAGCCGTAGCTCGTGCAGAGTCGCCCCCCCAGCTAGGAAGCGGCTGCGGCACAAACTGGGCGTAGGTCGGAAAAACCAGAAATAACAATGCTGTAGATAAAAACTTGGACGATGACCTGGGCATGCGGCGGGTTTAGCACGACATCCCAAGAACGGCCAGGGCCAGCAATCTCGGGATCGGTGTCGCTTAGCGGGCGCCAAAACGCTATTGACAACGCGATGTGCTTACAAGACTTTGATCACGTTAGTCATAACTTTATGACCAACATGCTCAGAGAGAGGATTCGCCATGGACGAAAGTTTCGACTTACAGATTGAGGCCGCGAAGAAGGTATTTAAGGCGCTGGAGCCTCTCAACGAGAAATCAAGAACCTTTGTTTTAAGAACGGTGGTTGAAGGGTTGGGCGTGCGCTCCGAAGCTATCGCCTACCAGAGCGGGGAAAGTTCGCAGAAGACGGAAGATCGCTCTGCGGAAACGAGTAATCGCGAAAATGCAAACCCCCAGGAATTCTTGCGACTAAAAAAGCCTGCAAGCGGGGTTGAGCAGATAACTTGCTTGGCTTATTTTTTGAAAAAATATAGGGACGTTGAGCAATTCAAGACGAAGGATTTATCCGCTTTGAATATCGAGGCAGCAGGTCCCCGCCTGTCCAACGTATCGGTGTTTGCTAGGAACGCGGTTTCTCAGCGAGGCTACCTAAACCTTATTGGCGGCGGGAGGAAGCAGATTTCGGACTTGGGGGAACAAATGGTTGAGGCTTTGCCCGATCGAGAAAAGGTAAGTGAAGTCCTCAAAAACTACCGTACCCCGCGGAAGCGGAGTGGGAAAAAGGGGAAAGCAAAGTAAGGGGTGGGTGAATGGGGGCTTTGAAATCAAATTTTTCCACGGGACTGGAAACCGCCCTGCTCGGTCTTCGGGCAGAATGCTCGGATGTCGGCGGTGAGTGGCCTTCGGGCGCCAAAATTTCCCAAGCCCTTTTACGGGAGCATGGGGTGAGACTGCATTGGCGAACAATCGACCGCTTATTTGCGGACGCCGGAGAATTGGTAGCTCGCAGAAAGCGAAAGAGTAGGTGGGAGTACTTTATCCTGCATCAAGGCCAAAGCCTTTTGAGCGCAGAAAGCCCCTTTGTGTCTCTGATTGATCCGGAGAATGCCATCAAGTCCATGATACGCCTACAGGCCTTTTTGAGCGATCTCGACCCAGGTGTCGTAAAAGTTTGTGACCCTTTTGTTGATTCATCAACTTTTGACTTTCTAAGCCTTTTAAAAAAGGACTGCGTGGTGCGGTTGCTCTCAAAGAAAATAATGGAAGAGCAGAAGGTTCGGCTGCTGTTGCGTGCCGCCAGCGCAGAGGGGCGCCTGTTTGAAATTAGAAAGGCCGCTGACCTGCACGATAGATACATCATTACCCAGGACAGAATGCTAATCTTGGGCACTAGCCTTAATTCTTTCGGCAGAAACATTTCATTTATCGTTAGGCCCGGTCGAGACATTCGCGCATCAACGGAAGTAAAGTTTGATCAGATCTGGGAAGGTGGTCGTGCTTTCTAAAATCCCCGGACACCGCCAATCGAGCTTAATGGACCGCGATGGCCCGCCAGTGGGCGTTAGAATAGACTTCCTTGGCTTTGGGGAAGTGTTTGGTGAGCGATTCCGCTGTTTGGGATGCCTCGACGATAACGTAGTCTAAACGGCGGGTTTTAAGCGCTTCTTCTGGGTCGGTTTCTTTCCAAAGACGGTGGGCTTCGGCTTGGTTTTGTGGTGATAAGTGAGGTTGCTGAGCCAGGACGTAGCTTGTGTGCAACCACAACCGGCTATCGTCGGGGCCTCGTTTGGTGAGGCGTTCCCACATTTCTTCCTCGGTGCGCCCTTCCAATTTTGAAACGGTAACATAGCGGAGCAGAGCTTCGGGCGTGCTCGCGAGCGAGCGATCGGCAACCGGGACAAAGAGCCAATGGCTCGCCAGCGCGGGGAGTAAAAGCGCGAGCTGGGAATCGGTGGTTGCAACGACGGATCCTTGAGCGTTGGCTTCCAGCCATTTTCCTAACGCTTGTTCGTCGCTATCGCTCCGGTGATCCGCGTGCGTTTGTATCGCAACTGCGGTTTGACGTACCAATGCTGCCGCCCCGAGAAAAGCGGCCAAGCATAGGACTAGCCGACCGATTTTCCCCTGCAGTCTTTCCGGCCAGCACCGCCAGAACGCGATTAGCGCGAGCAATGCCAAGAGGGGTTGCGCGAGCCGATTGAGGAAGTGTGTGTGCTGTGCATCGTATCCAGAAAGAAAGTGAAAACTCATTCCGAGACCGGCACCCGCGAGAAGTGCGTAAATCCAAAATAGAACCGCTGTGTGCTTATCCCAAACCGGTGCGTGCAGTGAACGGCGGTGACGGTAGATCCAAAAGAGAAAAATACCGACGAGGACTGCTGTCATAAAAAGACTGTGCGGCACGACGGCGTGCGTGAAATCGCCCACGCGCGCCATTAGAAAATTTTCTCCGGGGTTCAAACCGCCTTGGAGAACTCGGTACAAGTACGGCGCAGCCGAGAGCAAACTGCCGGCGCCAAACACCACCCAGCGCCCCGCCAGGCGCCACTTGCGCAATAAGAGTGCTGCGATTCCTGCGAGCAAGGCTGCCGAGAAAAAACCGACCCAGTAGAAATAGTACGCGCTAAAGAGCAAACCCGCCGCTATTCCCCAGGCGAATGCCGGCAGCCAAGCAGCACGCCGGCAAACTTGGATCGCCCCGAACACTGCGACACACAGAAAAACCGCCGAGAGGGCAGGGTGCGCAAGCCGCGTGATCTCCAACGGCTGGTAAAAAACATCGGCACCCTGCAACCAGGCATGCCGTGGGCCGAAAGCGCACAATAAAACCAACCACGCGCCGGAACTCGCATAGAGCAGGGACGTAAACACGCGCAGCACGGCGAAGAACGAAAGCCAGAGCAAGACCGGGCCTAACCCCTGCCAGAAGATCCAAGCGCGCTCTAGGCCACCCAGGACGCGAGCCAAACCTCCCAAAACCAAAGAATGCATCACAGGGTAGCCGTGCTGCCGATCCCGGAGTTCGTAAACGTCGGTTTCTGCCGGCAATCCATACCCATCGGCAAACCGGCGCGCTCCAGGGGCGTAAAGGTGGGTCTCATCAAAGACCTGGGCCGAGACTGAAGTGCCCACGGAAAAGGGGGTATAGGCCCCTTTATTCCCCAAAGCCCCCATCCCATGGTGGGCCGTGCAAAGCAGGGCGACCCCCAGACACTGGGCCAATACAAGGGCGGCGGGGCGGGAAAGGCGGCGCAAGCCCTGATTATAGCGTCGAAACCCTTGATTCCTAAGGGGAAACTGCCGCCGGAATTCCTCCACAATCCTTGCCTAGAATAGAAGCTCGAACGTAGATCGGAAGAGCA
>JAIEOG010000163.1 GCA_019750655.1 bacterium | reverse complement strand
GGGGGGTTGGGGATGCGCAATTTATTCAGCGCCGTCGTAGTATTTTCCGTCATTTTGTTGGCCGGTTGCGGCCGACCAGAGAACGCGGAGTCCGCAGCAGCTGTGCGAGCCGCAAGCGCGATTTCCGATTCCTTTACGCTCCTCAAAAGCACCAACGGTGAACAGACTTTAGCGCTCCACAAGAACGCTTTGGAAAAAGAGTTTCTCTTGCATGTCGGCACCATTGATCAAGCCGTCGCCGCAATGGGTAAGAGCAAACAAAGCCGCATCGTCGTATTCAAACGCTACGGCGCCAACCTCGCTCTTTTAGAAGCGACCGAAGGCCACACCGTTACCGAAGATCTCCCTCAGAATCTCGTCCTGACGCTCTTCCCGATTTTGAGCGAGACGGACAAATACATCGAATTTGATTTCAACCGCGGCATGGCCTCCACCTTTACCAGCGATGAATGGCGCGCGCACGATTTCGAGGGCAAAGACTATTCGCCGAGTTTCGAAGTCGAAAACGCTAAAAAATCCTACTTGCTCGGTGTGGAATTCACCACGCCCTCGCAAGTTTACATCCGCCAGCTAGCGCAATTTGCCAAAGGTGGGATGTTCACCAGCGATTCTGTGAAATCGGTGGAAGTGCGTTACATCCTAGAGCCCTACCGCCCAAACCCTGCCTTTGTGCCGAGCCAAGATGCGGATTTCAAACGCGCAGGTTTCTTTGAGCTAGCCCCGCGCTTGCTGAAGAACGGCAGCACACGGATTAACTCGACAAAGTTTTACCATGGCGCTCCTATCGTGTTCGCGGTTTCGGCCAATACGCCGCCCGAATACAAGCAGGCGATGCGCGACGGTGTGCTTTACTGGAAAAGCGTTTTGCCATCGATTGAAGTGATTGATGCCCCTGAAGGCATCACCGCGCCTCACCCCCTGTACAACGTAGTCCAGTGGGTTAACCACGACCGCATCGGCATGGCCTATGCGGACGCCCAAATGGACCCACGCACCGGCGAAGTTCGCCATGCACAGGTTTACATCACGAGCGTTTTCGCCTTCAGCGGCCGTAATAAAACGCGCGCGCTCCTCCGGCGCTTGGAAGATCCAAAACCCAAGGCCCATGGCTTGGAATTGCGCGGATTTGAAGGGCACACGCTCTGCGCACGAGAAACTTCCCGCGAATTGGGCGTTTCCCTGCAAGGCTTGCTCGCTCAAGATGTCACGACCGCCACGCTCTTGCGCGTGTCGCAGGATTACGTCCGCGCCGTGGTGGCCCATGAAATCGGCCACACACTCGGACTCCGGCACAACTTTGCTGGCTCACTCAACGTGAAGAAGTATGCCTACGATCAACGCAAAGAAATCTACAAACGCTACCTGAACGATGACTACGTCGAAGAAGGCACACAAACGGCCAGCACCGAAATGGATTACCTAGTGCTGGAAGATTCCGCCATCCACGGCAACCAGATGCGCTCGGGCAAGGACTCTCTTTATGATTACGACCGCCTGGCCGTTAACATGCTCTATTTCGGTGCGAACCCGCCGGAATCCGAAACGCCGAACTTCTGCACGGACTCTGGCATCGGTAAATTCATCGACTGCCGCCAACACGATGCCGGAACTTCCGTTCTAGAACACGCCGCCACCAGCATGCGCGAAGCACGCCGGTTGGTGCCGACTGCGATCGTCGAAACGTACATCGCAGCGAAAGCCCCGCGCGTCTGGGAGACCCCCAAAGCAGTGGCTAGTGTCAGCCTAAGCCCTGACACGTTTGCGGAATCGTTTCTCGATCCCGTCGACGACGTCATCACGAGTCTGGCGAACAAGCCGCATTCCGTTTCGCTTAGCCGCCTTTTCCCCTTCATCGGGCCGCTCAATGAAGAGAGCGTCGCCGATAAGGAGATGGAGGTCTTGGAAGAGGACGTAGCTCGCTTGGGCGGCTGGGAAAAACTCTTCCCAGCAGTCGCGGAGAAAGATTACGAGCAGATCTTCGATCAAACCGAAGAGATCCTGCAAAAGCCCGGCTTCCGCTCAGGCGAAGGGCTCGGGGGACAGCAATATTCCCTTTCGGACGAAGAGTCGGAAACCATCATGGACCGCACTTTGGAACTCGTTGTGAAACTGCCCGAGTCCGTCGCGAAAACGGATATCGGCATCTTCAAATCGATCCCGGACCGTTGGAAAATCACTGGCACGAAAACCGGTGACGAACTCGTCGAGTTCCTAGGCAAACGTGCAAACAAGTACCTCCTGTCCCAAACAGGAAAGACTATCCACGTTGAAGCCATGGTCGAGCAGTCGCCCATCAAAGCAGCTGCCTTAGCAGCCGCTTTGGGCGGAGCGAAGGGCGGAACCGATTACAGCAAGATTCTCGGCAGCAACCTGATGCCCTCAGGACCAATCTCCTTCAACACCCCAGCGCTCACGCTTTCGCCAGCGGGCGTAGGTGTTGTAGGCGCTGCTGCAGACGCGAAGCCCGCCGAACCGGCAAAGCCCATCGAAGTAAAGAAGGTCATGGACTTGCCTGTCTACCGCTACACCATGGAAACACGTAAGAGCGCAGGCGAGCTTCTCAAAGCCGGCAAACACCGGGATGGTATCGACTGGGGTATTGAACAACGCGAAGCGCTTCAGAAAAGCGTCAAAGACGCCTTGGATAAAGCTTGCGGCTGCGACTTCAAGAGCTTCGATATCGAGAAAACCAAAGTCACCGACCCCGCACAAAAGCGCGCGATGGCTCGTTGGTTCTTGGAAAACAAGAAAGTGCTGATGTCGCTTCCGGACGGAATCTAGTCAATCATGGCAGCGCGCCAGCAAGCGCGCGCTAATGTCTTTGGCAGGTTTCGGCACAACGACCCAGACCTCGGTATTTGTCTTCGGCTCGGCCCAAATGCCTTCGTGCAGTGCCTTATCGCCGTCACCCGTATTGATCTGGCTATCGCAGAACCGTGGGCGGGAAGCCTTATTGAAAACGGAATACGCTAGCACGAGCTTGTCGCTGCCCCATTCGGAGACGTAAGAGCAGCCGACTTTCACTTCGCCGTCTTCAAACGAAGGCCCGCAGCGAAAATGTGCGCTTCTGAAGTAGCTCGCCCCCGACCAGACCACGAGAGCAAATCCTGCAGCGGCGGCACCCGCCATTCTGTATATCCAACGCCGTTGCGCTAGTTTCGCCCGCGGCACCTTCGGCAGGTGTTTGAGCAACTGGTAGGCCGCGGCTTGGAATGCTACCAAGATCGCCAAGAAACTCAGACGGTACAACCAGATTCCCCGTGGCCAGAACTCGCCGAAGCAAGGTTCGATTGCGCAATTGAGATTCTGGTGCGCGGGAAAAACGAGAACGCTCAACACCCCGACAAACGTGTAAAACCCGACGGAGTAAGCGAGCACTCGCGGCAAACTCTTTTTGTCGGCCCGCGTTCCATACCAACCTAAAACCGCTGCTGGCCAGAAAAACCAATGGGTGTGGGAAAGTACCGCCGGCGCCCAGGCGAGGCCCGCGTTGTAAGCAAAATTCGAGACGCCCAATAATGGATTTCCCGAAACGAGGTGCCAGATATCATCCAGGCCATAAAGTACGAGGGGGAACAAACTCACCGTCACGACAGTGGTGATCAGCGCGCGCGATCCCAGTATGAGTCCCGCCCCGAGGAGAAGAACGGCGATCGTCGGGAGCTGAAAATACAACCCCTCGCTCCAGCCGTATTGCCACGCCAGAGAGAGCATATGAGCCGTGGCCAAAACGGCCAGCACTACGCCAGTGGGTCGGGTTGCCTTGGAAAACATGCGTTTACGCTCCTTCCTGACGCTCTTCGGCAAAAACCCAGGAAAGCTGAAAGAGTTTGAGAGGTTACCCTCTGCCGCTGCGGATTTTCCCAGGGTGTCTAAGAACTTCGTAAGGTAGGCCATTGAATTTTAGAGAGATTCTCCCGATGGCGTATTAGCGACCAAAAGTTTGGCATCTGCCGTAGATCCAGGCAGGTGGCTGGTGCGTGGCGCGCAGGCACCCGGCTTGCATTGATCTGAGGTTACTCAGGGTAAGGGGTACGCAATGTTTCTCACAAAACGTTCTCAGAGCGTCTTAGCCGCGGCTGCAATGGCCCTCCTCGTGGGCTGCATGCAGCGTGGATCCAATAATTCTGGTACGGACGACAGCGGCTTCGGAAATATCGGTGGCACTTATTCAGGCACCGGGGGCAGCACTTCCTCGGGTTCAGGCAATGGCGGCAGCAGCAGCAACGGCGCGCTGACCACCAATGATACTTCTGCCCTTCAAAACCTTTTCCAATCGACGGCGAATGCGGGCGTCACGCCCCAAAACCTCGCTGCGGCGGCTGTTTCGGCGAGCTTACAGCAGCAAATCGATGCCTTGATGGCGAAACGCCGCCAAGGCCAGGACGTCCAAGCGCAGCTCATGGGTCTTGCGGGACAAATGCTTCAAGAGTGCTCGCAGAAAATCGGCGCGCTCGCCCCGGTCCCTGGCCAACCTTTGTTGGGCGAATGGGGAAATACGGGCGGCGATTGCACAGTGAATTTCCGCATCACGGGCGCAGGCCCTCTGCAGGTGCAGCCGAATAACCAGTACGCTGTCTCTGGCGACACTGCGGGAACCATGTCGGCATCGACCACGGGCATGGGCGCAGTCAGCGCCAACCCTTGGAGCGGGAACTTGATGGACACCCCGCAAGCAGGGAACGGAAGCCTCACACACCCAACGTATTACCCGGCTACGAGCGGAAAAAACCCACAGCCCGCGCGGCCTTGCACGGCTGCCGTGGCGATGAAATCGAGTGCGAACCCTATCCCGGAAAACTACGCAGAAGCCACTCGCCGGTTGGGCTGCTGCTTCCGCCGCTCGCTCATGCTCATGAACCCGACGATGGTCAATCTGATGGCGGGAATGGATCCTCGTCTGGCCGCCTTACTGGTCCAGAACTCGGGTTGCCCGAACGTTCAGTAAGCTCTCGCTTCTTCCGCAAAGCTTCAATCGCATCGGCAGCACGCGCCGTCTGTAAAAAACCAGCGGCGCGGTGTTCGTAAAATGACTTCGGATCAATCAAACGCGCCACGAGATAAGCCGTTAACGCCGCTACCATCAGCGGGAAAATCGCGGAATGGCGATCCGTCATTTCCAAGACCAGCACAAACGCAGTGAACGGTGCGCGTGTTACTGCGCTTAAGAATCCCACCATCCCCATCAACACCAGCAAGTTCGGATACACCGACTGAAACCATTGTGAGATCTTGGCGCCAAAGGCTGCCCCGGCGGCGAGGCTCGGTGCAAAAATCCCCCCTGCACCACCAGCAGCGTAAGAAATCAGAGGGCCAATGAACCGACCGATAGCGACTGTTCCCGGGAGGTGGCGATCTTGTTCAAACAAGATTCGGCTCATCATCTCGTTGCCGCCGCCTAAGACTTCCACTCCCAGGCCCCAAGCGCAGAGAGCCATCAGCAACCCCGCAGCGATCGCGATCTTCCACTGCCTGTTAAAAGATAAGCCACTCATGTGTCGATAGATCCAGACTAGAATGCGGCCGAAGACACCTCCCCCGATCCCGCAAACAAGCCCCATAAATAGAGCCCACGGAAAAACCCAGAAATCCACATCCGCAATTTTGGGATACCCGAAGTACAGGTAGGGGCCCAAAATCCACTGCGCCACCAAACCGGAAATGATCACCGCGGAAATGAGGAAAGTCTTGAAGCGGTTAAAGTGCGCTTGGGCTAATTCTTCGACTGCGAAAACAATTCCGCCCAAGGGAGTATTGAACGCGGCCGCGATCCCTGCTGCGCCACCGGCAACTAGAAGCGCTTGGTGACTTAATGATGCCCAGATCTTTCGGAAAGGCATGCCCAGGCAATAAAAAATGCTGGCTGCGATTTGGATCGTAGGCCCCTCGCGGCCGATTGCGCCGCCGCCCAGTGCGCAAATGAGCGAACTGAAAAACTTCACGACTGCTATCCGCACGCTCACCCAACGAGATGCGGAAGCCGCCTCCACTTCCAAAGCAGCCATAACCTGCGGAATCCCACTGCCCGCCGCTCCAGGGGCGAAACGGTAAACGAGCCACCAAGAAAGCACGAAACACGCCGGAGAGAATAAAAAGAACAGAGCGGGCTTGCTCGCCGCCAAGCTCTGGGCAGACACAGAAACCTGGTGAAAGAGCCAAGCGTAAACGACGGCCACCAAGCCCACCGAGAATGCCGCCGCCCAATAGATCACCGACTGCAATCCAGAGTGGGAGCGCAGGTAATCTATGATGCGAGTGGAGATTTCCGCAGAGCGGATCCAAATGAGAAACTGCCGAATGTTGGTGACGCCATGGTCACTCAACGTATCGATCAGCAAACGCAGATCTTGGACGAAGCGCCGGAAACTAAAATCACCCATCAGCGCTGCCAGTATGCCGTGAGGAAGCTTGCATGGCTCCAGGTTAAATCAGAAGCCCCTTGCATAAAACCCGTATGGCGATTGATTTGCTCCGATAGATGGCCATCGGGCAAGCCATGGAAGCACGCCCGGGCTAAGAAAGCCTCACCCCGATCGAGGATCTTGTTGACGAGCACTACCTTATCGAAGCCTTGGTAGACTGCATGGGGTTCGGCACCGACGTTCTTTAGAAAAGAAGCGTTCCATTGGTCCGTTTTAAAGAAAGGTGCGGACGCAATCTCTCGAGCTGCACGGAAGTGCAGTTCCGCTACTGCTGCTGTTGTAAGGAACCAACCGTTGCCCTCTTTGCCGCTTTCATAACCGTTGTAGGTGTCCTCTGGGTAGCGGCCGAGCACCGTGGCGCCATAGCCCTTATGGTTCAGAGAGTAGAGGTTTTGAAAGGCCTCAATATGCTTTTCCATCGTGGAAAGCACTCGGCTGTCCGAGGCTTGGAAATACCCATCTTTGCCTTGGGTGTGTAACACGGCTAACAAAACGGCTGTGTCGATATCGCTATGCTTGTAATCGATGCCACCATCCCGATCAAACGTGGGCACAATCAATCCCTTGGAAGCAACCCAGTGCGACTCAACGAGATCCAGGAGGTATTTCTTTTGAGGGTGGGGGTTATCCTTAGGATCCTTCGGACCTCTGAGCTGCTCTTCGTAGTAGTCAGCGGCCCCTGTATCGCCCATACGCCGAGCCAAAGCTGCCCCTTCTTTCAAGGCACGTTGGTGCACCATGCGGGTATAGAAGTGCTGGCCACTGATTTCTTCCCAGATGTCGTACGAAGTCTTTTCCCAATTCTTAGCGACGAACTCTAAGTCGCGCTTAATCACAGTGGCTGCGGGCATCGCGGCCGCGTATAGGCTGGTTTCCACATCACTCCGGCGTCCGGCATCCAACCAGAAATTCGCGACACGGGTGAGCGTGATAGCGCGCAATGCGGGGCCGTCGTTCTGCGGCCTTCCCCAGCTTCCTTGGTAGGCATCTCCATTGGCTTGGAACTTCGGCTCTCCCAATCGGCCACTGGAAAGAGAGTCGCTTGGGTTTGGCGTGTTCTGGTTTGCTTGTGAGAAGCGGATGAACTTTGTGAGAAGTTCTTCATATTCTCGAGATTCTGCAGGATCGGTAGCAACCGCATAAAGCGTCGCAACCGCGTTCATCACCAACGCGCCGTCCCGAACCCAATAGTAAAAGTAATCTGGCTGGCTGCGCGAAGGCGATGCGACCACAGAACCCGACGTGGCTCCGGGAGGCGCGATATTATTTAGTAAGTATTTTCGCGATTGTTCCGCCTGGACCGACTGCCAATCCCCGAAAGCGGCCGTGGACAGAAACACGAGAAGGGTGGAAACTAATAGATGAACCATTGCTGGGGCCCCCCGCTTCCTTTTTCTTATGAGAATGGTTCATTTTTACCGCGAAACTACCGAAAAGAGAACGCCATGTTATTCAAACGAGTTATCGCAACAACGCTTCTAGTCATCGTGACGACGGGCTGCAGCGTCAACACCGGCGCAAACATCGATGCCGAACCCGCTCTCGCGGTTCTCGGAGGCATGATGCTCTCACTCCGCGATGACGGCCGTATCGCCCTCAATGACAAGCACACTGACCCACTCAAAGATTTTTTGAAGACGCTCAATCCAGTGAAAGAAGCTTTCGCAGCGGTGGCGGACTGCCCTGAAGTGCAAGATGGTTACTGCGATGATACGGGCCCCTTCATCACGCGTGATGGCGACACCACAACGATGGCAGTTTTCTACGACAACTGCCAGACTCCGGGTTTTGAACGCGCGGGTTACTGGCATAGCTTGGTGACCTATAAGTTCCCAACTAACACTGAGTGCACCGCCGTAAAAGCGACGGGGTTCACAGGTGCGGGCCTCGCGGCTCTCGCGGGCAAAACGATTTATAAACGCTGGGGTCTCTCCCAAGCGGGCAACCAAGAAAATGTCCGCGTCGGGGAGAATGAAGAAGTCGCGTATTTCTATTCTGACTTTCCGAGTGGTTGGAAAAGTGACGAGGAAGGCGGTTTGAAAATCACCTTCAACGCCAGCGACACCTCCAAACGCACCGTCGAGATCCTGGGCGTACACGCACTCGGAATTAACCACACTGAAACTCCGGTACCCGATCCGAATAGTTTCGATCTGATGAGTCTCAGCACCGACCTCACAGACCCGAACATCACCAAGGGCTGGGATCACACGATTAACACCGTGACCACGAACGACCTGCTCTTCCAAATCGGCCCCGATTTGAAAATGAGTGGCGGCCGTCCTTACTTCGATGGCTTGCACAACAACACGCGTGCGACGTTTGATGGCGCGATTCAAGTGGATGGCAATACCGTCGCTCGCGGCGCTACTTTCCGCGTGCAGCACAACATCAGCGAATCGCTCGGTGTCTTGGTAGTAACGGAGCCTCTGGTTTATTCTGATCCGACCTGCTGCTACCCGATGAGTGGCACGGTGAAAGGCAGCTACGACCGCAACCTACGCGCTCCGACGCTCGACGAGACGGTCGTCTTCACGGGCACCAGCTGCGGCGCGATTAAGTACACCAACATCGTCTTGGATTCTGTCGATAAGACACTAAGCCACTGCTTCTAAGCTAGTGGCGATCGACCGCTTGGAAATCACGCCCCAAAAAGGCGCACGCCAAAATCATCACCCCGCCCACGACAAACGGCAGACCGATTCCCTGCTCAAACAATAGCCCTGCGACCGCCGGGCCAAAAACGCGCCCGAGCGCTGAGAGGGACTGGCCCACGCCCATGATGTGGCCCTGTTCATCGGCCGCTGTAGCGCGCGACAAAAGGCTGCTAGCGGAAGGGGTTAGAATCCCGCTACCACCCGCCAGTAAGACCATCACGCCCAGGAAACTCCCGTAACCCGTGTAACCGCAGAACGGAATCGCCAGAAAAGCGATTCCCACCATCACGCAGCCGGCGATCAGAAGGCTCTTTTCCCCATAACGCTTCACTAGCTTTCCAATCAAACCACCTTGCACAATGATGGCGGTGATCCCCACTACGATCATCGCCCATGCCGTCATCATGGAAGCACGGCCCGCCGATTCCGTGGGGTGCGAAACGGGTGCTCCCACCCAGGTCCACTCCACAAACAAAGCCATTACTTGCTCCATCATTGAAAACGCTGTCGAATACACAAAGAGCAGGACCAAAAGACGCCGCAGATTGGCTTCTCGCGCGAGGGCCAGAATTTGCCGCAAAGGTGAACGCACCTCTGAAGGAACGACGACTCCAGAGGCTGCACGAGTTTCCGGAAGTAGTAGATAGGCTAAGCAGAAATTAAGCGCACTCAAAGTAGCCGCGGTCAGGATCGGCACACGCATTCCCCACTGCCCTAAGATGCCTCCCACAGCGGGCCCCAGTGTAAAGCCCAGACCAAAGGCCGCGCCTAGAATCCCCATTCCCTTAGCGCGGTGTTCGGGGGGCGTGGAGTCGGCAATAATGGCTTGCGCCGCTCCGAAATTCGCCGTTCCAAAGCCCGATAAAATGCGTGCGAGGAAAAGCATCGCGAAACTTTCGGAATAAGCGAAAAGCACATAGCCCACGGTCGCGATCACGATGCTCGAGAGAATCACAGGCCTGCGCCCAACCCGATCGGAAAGCCGTCCCCAGAAAGGGGCAAACAGAAACTGCATCAAGGAGTAACCGGCCCCTAAGAGCGTAATCGCCGCCGGCGTCGCCCCCAAAGACTCCGCGAAAAACGGAGAAATCGGAATGATGATCCCAAAGCCAATGAGGTCCATCAGGATGGTGAAAAAGACGACTGAAAGGGTGCGGTTTTCTCGGGTCACGGAACTCCTTTAACTGGTCCCAATACTAATAGTAAACACCTGTGCTGTCAGCCGGGCCCCCACCTTGCATTCTCTCTCACCGGAGCCGGCGTTTTCCCAGTGGCAGCGGAGCCGGCAAGCGGAGCAGTGAGCGATGACTAAAAGAATACTTCCCGGCCTTGTCGAAGCCTTGGCCGAT
>JAIEOG010000153.1 GCA_019750655.1 bacterium | reverse complement strand
CACATTCTCCACGGCCTTCAAGACACCCTTGCCGAGGTAGCGCTTCGCATCGCCATCGCGCATTTCCAACGCTTCGTGAATTCCTGTGGAGGCTCCAGAAGGCACAATCGAACTGCCAAAGGTGCCGTCTAAGAGGGTCGCTTCCACTTCAATTGTGGGGTTGCCTCGAGAATCCAAAACTTCGCGCGCGTGCAAGTGCTTAATCTGATTGTTCATACCGAACGGTGTAAACGCCTCACAACAGAATGACAACCTCGATCACATTGGAGCACCCCTTTTCACGGGCATTCATGGTAGCGGAAACCATGCGCTGGATTCTCTTATTTCTGCTCCCTAGTTTTGCACTGGCTACGCCCCCAACACTGCCAGATCGCGGAAAGATTTTGCAGCTTCCTACGGAAAGGGATGGCTGGAATGCCTATAAGCTGGGACTGGCTCAAGCCATTGCACGGAGAGTCCAAGTGAATGACTACCCGACTTGTGCAAAGCGGGTTTTTAATAAACTCACAACCGCCCTCGCCCGCCCTGAACTCGAGGAATACCGCGCAGCTAGAGAAGATCTCCGAGAGTCTATAACCCAGTTAGAGAGCCTTGAGGCCCTGCTCGAACACCCCGGGGTAGACGGCGCTCCTTTACAGGAAGTGCAGGCAACCTTGTACACGCACCTTCGAGATGCGCACCGACGATTCATGCTAGCCGACGACTTACTCAGAACCGCTCTAGCTCCCGAAAAACGAAACGGGCTTTTAGATCAAAAGGGGAGAATATGGTTTGCCTCCATAAACCCTCATTGGATCTCTATTTTAACGTCCGAGCCTTTTTCAATCCCCGAATCGCCGAGTCTCAAAGTGTTCTACAACCTCAAGGAATTCCACACCGGCGCTATCACCCACCAACTACACTTGGCCCTCGCCCGGCCCCTAGGATCCGAGCCCATGTCCTTAGCCACCGCCCTCGATGGGTACTTCATAGCGATGAAATACCACTACGACCCGAACATGGTTTCTGAAGAGACAAACGCCAAAATCGATGCGTTAGAGCAGCGCCTTTAGCCCCTGAGAACCTTGGACGAGTATCTCGAGGGCATCGGACTACCCTACGATCGATCTTATGTCTCCGAACCTATAAACGAACAGATCGATGGGCTTTAATCTGCGAAAGAATTGACTCCATCTCGGACATGCGTTTGGAACTGCAAGCCCTGACGAATCTTATGGGGCAAGGAGACGTTCGCGCCGAAGTCGACCGCCTGCGCAAAGAAAAACAAGAAGCAAAGCAAGCTGCTGAAAAAGCGCTCAAAGCGCAGCAGCCCAAGACTCCCTGATCTAACCTAGTTCGAATATATAGGCCCCGTTTACGGGGCCCCCGAACTTCAGCTTAGAACGACGCTGTCAAAACGCCCCTGAGCCCATCTCCTGTCGGAGCGATATTGAAATTATAGGAAACACGTTCGGCGCTTTTCCAAGAACTGTAATTAGAAAATTCGATCTCTGCTGGTGACGGGAAAATCAGGTAGGCGATTCCCACTAATAGATTCGCGATTCCTCCTCCGACAAGGCCCGCGACCAATCCCTGGTTGCCATAAGTGTTCGCACCTCCCGCCCCTATTATAGTTGCGGCGGCACCTATGCCGGTTAGTGTAGCACCTAAGATATATCGATTAGTGGCGGATTGACTGGCAAGACGCTCTAGGAGGAGCTCTCCTCTTTCAACGCCGGACACCTGAGTTCCCTCTTCTGCTCCTGACACAAGAAGCAGATGAAGCCCGCCCTCCAAACCAACAACCGCACTGGCTATCGTAAGCGCTAGAGGACTACCACTGGAAGGTACAGCCGCGGAGGCAATCATCCCGCCGACTCCGGCGATTAACATGGGGACGCCGAACATATAGCGGCGACCACGAGACCCATTCGAAACTGCGGAAAGCGCATCCTCGAGTCTGGCTTGTTTCAACTCGCCCGACGCCGGCTTTGCCGCATGAGAAAATGCGGGAACCATTAACAAAAGACCTAAAAAGAAAACGGATGATTTTTTTGTCATCCCCCAAAATTAGCACAACCCTTAATTGAGGTGAAGGGAAAGACACCCCTTAAAAAACCGGCACTTCCGGCCGGCGGCACCTCTTCGCCCTCAAAGGAACCGAAAGCTAATCCCAAAAGAAAACCGGCGTTACTGGCTGGGCTGCCTTAAATCCGGGGGGGTGGCAGCGGAGCTCTTAGGTGCGTGAGTTCGCGCGCCTAAGAGCGCAGCTGACAGGACCCGCCGGATTTAAGGCAGCCCAGCCAGTAACGCCGGTTCTCAATTACCTATTAGCTCTTCGGGCCTTCTTCTCGGAATTCAGCCTCGATGGGTTCGTCCTCTTTCTTGGACTCCCCACCGCCAGCCGGTCCGCCCTGAGGGCCACCCGCCGTTCCGCCTTCCGGCTTCGCGTTCTTGTACATTTCCTCGGCCATCTTGTGAGAGAGGGCACTGAGTTTATCGTACTGGGTTTTCATCTGATCGAAGTTATCGGCCGTAACCGCTTCCTTCGCTTCTTTCATTCCCGTTTCGAGCTCGCCTTTGAGATCGGCCGGAATCTTATCCCCATTTTCTTTGAGGAGTTTTTCCGTGCTGTAGACGAGATTATCCAGATTGTTTTTCATCTGGACGCGTTCGCGCTTTTTCTTGTCTTCGTCCGCGTTTTTCTCCGCGTCGTTGACCATGCGCTTGATCTCGTCCTCGGTCAGACCACTGCTTGCCGTGATCTTGATCGATTGCTCTTTGCCGCTCGCCAAGTCTTTGGCCGAAACGTGCACGATACCGTTGGCATCGATGTCGAACGTAACCTCAACCTGAGGCACGCCTCGCGGTGCTGAGGGCATGCCCGTCAGCTGGAAGCGTCCCAAAGTGCGGTTGTCGTACGCCATCTCGCGCTCGCCCTGGAGCACATGGATTTCCACGGTGGTTTGGTTGTCTTCTGCCGTAGAGAATACTTGGCTCTTGCGCGTCGGGATCGTCGTGTTGCGCTCAATGAGCTTGGTGAAGACATGGCCCAAAGTTTCGATACCCAGCGAGAGCGGGGTAACGTCTAGGAGCAAGAGGTCTTTCACCTGGCCGGTGAGCACACCGCCCTGAATAGCCGCGCCGACGGCGACGACTTCATCCGGGTTTACGCTGCGGTTCGGCTCTTTGCCGAAGAACTTCTTCACCGCTTCCTGAATCTTAGGAATACGCGTGCTACCACCGACAAGAACGACTTCATCGATCTCACTGGCAGACAAGCCCGCGTCCTTCAAAGCTTGGCGGCAGGGCTCAATTGATTTTTCAATCAAGTCATCCACCAGCTGCTCGAACTTGCTGCGCGAGAGCTTGATCTGCAAGTGCTTGGGGCCCGAAGCATCTGCCGTTACGAACGGCAGGTTGATTTCGGTTTCCATCGCGCTTGAGAGCTCGATCTTCGCTTTTTCCGCGGCTTCTTTCAGGCGCTGCAAAGCCATCTTGTCTTTCGACAAGTCGATGCCTTGGTCCTTTTTGAATTCCGCGATTAGCCATTCAATGATGCGCAAGTCGAAGTTATCGCCGCCCAAGTGGGTATCCCCGTTGGTCGACTTCACTTCCACGACGTTGTCACCGACATCGAGCACGGAAACGTCGAACGTACCGCCCCCGAAATCGTAGACCGCAATCTTCTGCTCTTTTTTCTTATCCAGGCCATAGGCCAAAGCAGCGGCTGTCGGCTCGTTGATGATGCGTTTCACATCTAAGCCAGCAATCTTGCCCGCATCCTTAGTCGCTTGCCGTTGCGCATCGTTGAAGTACGCAGGCACCGTGACCACGGCTTCCGTGACCTCGTGCCCTAGGTAATCTTCTGCACATTTCTTGAGCTTTTGGAGGATAAGCGCCGAGATTTCCGGAGCGCTGTATTGCTTGCTCCGAATATCAATGACTGCCTCACCCTTGCTACCAGCCTCAACCTTATAAGGGACCATCTTTGTTTCACCGGTCACCTCATTGAATTGGCGTCCCATGAAACGTTTTACGGAATAAACCGTGTTTTCGGCGTTCGTGATCGCCTGGCGTTTCGCCACTTGGCCGACCAGCTTTTCGCCGTCTTTCGTGAAGGCCACCACGGAAGGCGTGGTCCGGCCCCCTTCTTCATTGGCAATCACCTTTGTCTCCCCGCCTTCCATCACGGCGACGCAGGAGTTGGTGGTGCCTAAATCGATTCCAATAATTTTAGCCATCGCTTTTCTGCCTCCGAGGCGAAATATGGGAAGCCCTTCTGCGAAGTCAAACCGCCGGCACTTTTTTTGATAGAAAAATGGACTCGGCCATTGACTCCGCTAATCCCGCACCTAAATTGGCCACTGTTCTTGTGGGAGATTCTTATGCCGTTGTACGAGTACGAATGCGCAAAGTGCAAGAAAGTGCTTGAAGTTATTCAGAAATTTTCTGATGCGCCTTTAACTCAATGCCCCGAATGCCAGAGTCCGGTTCAACGACTTATGTCGAAAACCAGCTTCCAGTTGAAGGGCACAGGCTGGTACGCCACGGATTATAAGAAGCCTACAAGTGGGGGGAGCTCCGAAAGCTCTTCCTAAGAGGCGCGAAATCTTGTAAGAAACAGCGCCGGAATTTTTTGAAAAAAGAGGAGAAAACCAATGAACATTCGCCCTTTACACGATCGACTCATCGTGAAGCGGTTTGACGAAGAGGAAAAAACCAAAGGTGGGATCATCATCCCCGACAACGCGAAAGAAAAGCCTCAGCAAGGCGAAGTGATCGCTGTTGGTAATGGCAAAGTCCTCGAGGACGGTAAAAAGGTTCCCTTGGAAGTGAAAAAAGGTGACCGCGTGCTGTTCGGTAAATACTCCGGCACGGAAATCAAGATTGATGGCGTCGAGTACTTGATGATGAAGGAAGACGACATCTTGGGCGTTGTTGGTTAATTCACACTCATTTTAAGGAGATAAATATGTCGGCAAAAGAAATCCGATTCAAAGAGGAAGCCCGGTCGGCCATCCTCCGCGGTGTTAACGTACTCGCGGAAGCCGTAAAGGTAACCCTCGGCCCTAAAGGCCGTAACGTCGTTATCGAGAAGTCCTTCGGCGCCCCAACCATCACTAAAGACGGTGTGACGGTCGCTAAGGAAATCGAACTCGAAAACAAATTCGAAAACATGGGCGCGCAAATGGTCCGCGAAGTCGCTAGCAAAACGAGCGACGATGCAGGCGATGGCACGACCACTGCTACGGTTCTGACTCAGGCGATTTTCCGCGAAGGCGTGAAGGTCGTGACCCACGGCCAGAGCCCGATGGAAATCAAACGCGGCATCGATAAAGCCGTGAGAGTCGTGACGGAAGAGCTGAAGAAACTCAGCAAACCGATCAAAGACGAAAAAGAAATCGCGCAAGTCGGCACGATTTCCGCCAACAACGACCCAGAAATCGGCAAGCTCATTGCTGAAGCGATGGCGAAGGTTGGCAAAGAAGGCGTCATCACGGTCGAAGAATCCAAAACTGCTGAAACCACCCTCGACGTTGTCGAAGGGATGCAGTTCGACCGCGGTTACCTGTCGCCCTACTTCGTGACCAACCCGGAAACGATGGAGTGCAACTTCGAAAACCCGTACATCCTCATCAACGACAAAAAAGTCTCCAGCATGAAAGACTTGCTGCCGTTGTTGGAAAAAGTTGTGCAAGCCGGCCGTCCGCTGGTCATCATTGCAGAAGACGTCGAAGGCGAAGCCTTGGCGACTCTCGTGGTGAACAAGCTGCGTGGCACGCTGCAAGTCGCGGCCATTAAGGCCCCAGGCTTCGGCGACCGCCGCAAGGACATGCTGAAAGACATCGCCATCCTCACCGGCGGCGACGTTGTGGCTGAAGAACTCGGCCTCAAGCTCGAAAACGCGCGCTTAGACTCTTTGGGTCAAGCCAAACGCGTTACCATCGACAAAGAGAACACCACGATTGTCGACGGCTTGGGCGATAAGAAAGAAATCGAAGCCCGCGTGAAGCAGATGCGTGCGCAGATCGAAGAAACCACTTCGGACTACGACCGTGAAAAACTGCAAGAACGCTTGGCTAAATTGGTGGGCGGTGTTGCCGTGATTAACGTCGGCGCCCCGACCGAAGTCGAGATGAAGGAAAAGAAAGCCCGCGTGGAAGATGCCTTGCACGCGACCCGCGCTGCCGTTGAGGAAGGTATCCTCGCCGGTGGTGGCACGGCCTACATCCGCGCCTCGATTGCTCTCGAAAGCCTGAAACTCGAAGGCGAAGAGCAGTTCGGTGTGAACATTGTGCGCCGCGCCCTCGAAGAGCCGCTTCGCCAAATCGCGCAGAACGCCGGTTTCGAAGGTTCGATTGTGGTGGACAAAGTCCGCACCAATCCGAGCTCAAACTTCGGCTTCAACGCTCTGACGGAAAAGTACGAAGACCTCGTTGCCGCAGGCGTCATCGACCCGACCAAGGTTACTCGCAGCGCGCTTCAAAACGCAGCCAGCATCGCTTCGTTGATGCTGACCACGGAAGCGATGATCAGCGAAAAGCCGAAGGAAGATGACCACGCAGGTCACGGCCATGGCGCACCTGGTATGGGCGGCATGGGTGGTATGGGAGGCATGGGCGGGATGATGTAATCCCCCCTTCCTTTCGGAAGTTCTCAAAAGGGCTGGCTCGCAAGAGCCGGCCCTTTTTTTGTTTACCCGCGGTAACTTTTGTTCACTCTCTTTAGCCTCGTCCGCTAGAACCCGCTTGATGACTCACGCGCGCCGCTCCATGGTGCGCCTATGAAAACTTTTTTGGCCCTCGCTTTGCTGGCAGGCAACGCACTCGCCGCGGATTACCTTCATTGCAAATTGGAATACGCCACTCAGTGGGAGTTTGAAGAGTCCCAGAGGGAAAAGCGTAAGCCGAAATTTCAAGAAGCCACCGACTTTGCGCTGTCAGCGGAAATCGTCGACGGCAAGGCAGCGCTCAAGTTTAAAAAAGACAAGTACAACATCGAATACTCGGCATCCACGAAAACCGGCACCGTTGTGGCGGCGATGTGGTGCCCTGGTATTCCGGATACGGTAATCTCCGTTCTTAGCGAAGGTAAGCGGGCAGTGCTTCAAAGCAATTGCAGCAACAAAGCACTTCCCTTCCACCTTTCCATTGCACGCACGGATCAAGTTTCTCCTGAGTTCTATGATTACTTTGCGTACCTTTACCGGGTCGACTGCCACATAGGTGGAAAGGATAAGAAATGAAAACTCTTTTTGGTTTTTTGGTTCTCGCGACCGGCGCCTTTGCGGCAACCGATCTCGAATGCACGATTAAGTACGGCTTGATGGACGAAGTAGAAAAAGCCGTAAAGGAAAAACGCCCCATCGCGTTTCAAGAGGCTGCCACATTTCGCAAATCCTCTAAACTCGCGCAGGACAAAGGAGAAGTGACCTTCGATGAAAAAGGCTACCACCTAGGCTATTCCGCGAGTTACGAGACAGGCGTCTTCCGAGTGGCCCTGCGCTGCCCCTCCAACGGCGTCAGCGTCTCCACACGTAACAACGGCACGAGCACCGTGCTCCAATCCTCGTGTGCGGGGGAGCTGCCCTACCACTTGGCCGTCGGGCGAGTGCAAGACTACGACCCCGAGAAACAGGACCTGCGTTTTGTTTCGCTGTTTCGTTTGGAATGCGAAGTGAAATAGATGCCGTCAGCGGTTGATCCGGTAGGCGTTGATCCGAAGACCCTTTATTTCGGTTTGCTTCCAGAGCTGCATACCATTCTTTTCGGCAACCCGAATAGACGCGGCATTCTCCGGGTGGATGAGGCTCACTAAGAACTCGACGGGAAGACCCGCAAAACCGTGGCTTATCCAAAAAGCCGAAGCCTCGCTCGCTAGACCCTGACCCCAGTATTTGCGCGCGAAGGTGTAGCCTACTTCCCAGAGTTTTTCGCCGTCGAGCTCCCAAGGGATAAGCCCCGTGCGACCTACGAACTCTCCCGTCGTCTTGAGCTGCGTGAAACATAGGCCATGGCCATGCTCGCGGTGGTGGCCTGCTATCAGCTCCAGCCGCTCGCGGCACTGTTCTTGGGTTTTTATCTTGCCACCAAGATAGCGGACGACTTCAGGGTCCGTATCCAAAGACCAGAACTCCGCTAAATCAGCCGCCGCGAAGGGGCGGAAACGGAGACGCTTCGATTCTAAGTTCTGCATTTTCAGATTGTCGCATATCTCCGATCCCAACACCCCATGCTGGTGTTCGTTCTTCGGTAATTGCCGCAGGGTGTCTTGCCAATCAAAACTGCGTCGGCGAGACCCGATCTCAGCCATTAAGCTAATGGGTTTTCGGTGGCTTAATCCGTGGGGGTTTCGATGGGATTGGCGCGTTCTTTGGTGAGCTATGCGCTCACGTTTTCACTTCTTTTAAGCAGTTTTCCCGCTTTCGGAAATGACGGGCCTCTAGGCCCGCGCAATATCCGCCTCGGCAATCGGCAGGACGGCCTGTACCTCGCGCCAGAAGAGTCCAAAGCCAATCCCGAAGCGCACAATTTTTCGACGACTCTACAGCCGCTCGCACCTTTAAGCTTGGAAGGCATTAAGCAATACCTAGAGGAGCGCCCAGAACTCAAAGGCTACCGGGTTGTTTTAATTGGCCCACCAGTTTCAGGCGATCAGGCGTCTAAATTCAAAGAATATACCGAGAAGGTCCTTGCTGCGGCGGGCGTTGAAGCCCCCGTGCAAATCATCCGGCATCCCAAAACGCTTAAAGAGAAACTCTTAAATCTTCTGCCTCGCAGAGAAGATTATGAGAAACCCATCCCTTCGGAACTTAAAGTCGCGATCTGGAAAATCCTGCTCGCTGAAAGCTTGTCCTTCACCGTCTTGCTGCTACCACCGGTGATGCAGAAGTACGATTTACACATCACCCCAGAAATCGATGCGCTCGCGAAACAGATTGCGCAACCACTAGGCGTGGGAGTGGCGATGTGTGTTTTGGACATCGCGAACATGATCCCGCTCATCAGCTTCCGGCGGGCACTTTCTAACCACAACATCCGCTTGAACCCCACAGAGCGGTTCTTACGCCAACTCGCTATGGGGATGTTCTTTTCTTTCGGGTTTTATGCCGTTTCGCAATCTCCGCAGCTGTACCACTACGTCGGCAATCTGGATGTCTCGCAACTCCCAAAAGATTCTCTCGCAGCCGGCTGGGAGATGCTGAAAGTAATTTTCCCTGCAAGCGTGTTCAACATGCTCTCACGCACTACCGTTGGCACTTCTCTTAATATCTGGGAACAGCGTTCCGCAGACCGCCGCTTTTGGACTTCAGTCATGGAAGCCGTTGCTGGATTAGTGATAGCACCGGTGTACATCCTCTCGACCATGCCGGTCTTACAGCCGGTTGTGCAAACACCCATAATGGACCTCAATGCCGCGCACCTCACCATGCTGGGGATTGGTACAGTAGGCGCCGCCGCGTGGGCGAAACTCGAATGGGAAGGCTTGGCCCGCTGGTTTACGGGCCTAAAGAACAGCTGCGCACGTTGGCTGGGATTCAAAGGGACAAAGACCGAAACAACGTCCGAAGACGACCCTACCTCGCCAGTAGAGTAATCGAGAGCACAAGGCTCGTAAGCGAGGTAAAAATACTCGTGAAGAAGATAAACTCTTGGTAATCGCGGCGCCAGTTATGGGGAACGTTGATGATGTCCCCATCCGTTAATTTCGGAATCGCGCCGCCTTCTTCAATCAAACCTTCAAGATTCACTTCAATAAGCTCCGGCACATTCCGACGGCGAATAGTAATCCCATTCAACTTCGTCGAATCCCCGTAACCACCGGCATAAAGCAAAGCAAACAAAAGATCCGTCCCTTCCGGAACATAATGAATCCCCTGCTGCGGAATCGCCCCAAACATCAAAAGCCGAATCAAAATCTTCCCATACCCCTGCCCATGCACATACTCCCCAGTCCCCGGCGAGTGCCTCGGACTAATATGCGTGAACTCTTCATCCACGGATTCCGCATGCAAAAGGCCAGCGGGGAAAATTAAGCCGAACACCAAGATGGACTTTAAGAATGTTTGGAACATTGTGGTGCGCAAACAATACCAAGAAAAGATCCAGCAGCCATGGGGCTAGGCGTTAAGAAAAAAGAAAAGCAGATCCAATAGCGTAGAGCCATTCGAACTAGGCTCAGAAACTAATCATGAAAGTGTTCGCCGACTAGGGTCTCTGCCTGGATACCTGCTGAGACTCACTCCCTCCGGACAAAACCTAAGGGGCAAAGGTTTCGCACAAGGACTAGCATCAGGAAGGGGCGCCACCGAAGGTAGCCCCGCCCGGA
>JAIEOG010000191.1 GCA_019750655.1 bacterium | reverse complement strand
GCTGTCACTTTTCTTTCGTGCTTAGACAACGTCGACACCAACCGTCTCGGCATTCTCGGGCTTTGCTCGGGCGCGGGTTATGCAGCTTACACGGCGTGTTTTGATATTCGTCTGCGTTCCGTGGCCACGGTCGCGGGGATTTTCGATTTCGCGGCCTTCGGGGCGTCCTGCGAAATCTCTTTGGATGAAATGCTTCTTCGCTCGGCAAACGCCCGCAAGGCGTACTACCAAACCGGCAAAGCCGAATACGTCGATGGTTGGTATGGCGAAACGTCTTATGCTTCGGGACCCGAAGGTTGGCAGAAACGCAATCAGCTCTGGAATGAATTGAGCCAATACTACCGCGAAGGCGGAGACCGGGGTTGGTACAAACCCACTGCCGGTGACCACCGTTCCGCGCAATGCGTGGACAACCGCTACATGATGAACGCGAACCCGATGCTCAAGTACTTGGGCGATCGCAAGATTCTAGCTATCCGAGAAGGCTTAGACTTCACAGGCCCGTTGAGCGACGAAGCGATCCGCTATGCCAACGATGGCAAGGGTGAGGTCTACAAAGTCGAAGAGTCTTCTCATACGGATCTGTACCACGTCGAAAAATACGTGAACAAAGCCGTGGAAAAACTCGCGAGCTTCTACGCTAAGACGTTGGGTTAGCGCTTTGAGCTGAGTCGGCAACGCCTTCGTGGTATACGGCGCGGATGCGTCTCGTCGTTATACTTCTGCTTTGGAGCACCACAGGTCTGCCCTATAGCGCTAAGCGCGGGTGTGTCAGAGAGTTTGCCGATACCACTAGCCTTTTCCCTTGGGCGGAAGCCGATTTAGCGTACCTTCGGGACCGGAGCCTAGGCGTGGCCGGCGAGAGCGTCAGAGCTTTGGGAAATCCCCTTTTGGGGGACGAGCCGAGTCCCGCCTTCCCGAGTCCCTTCGTATTTGGCCCAGAGTTAGAAGAGCTTTTCCAAATCTGGCCGCTGGAGGACTATGCGCTTTTAGATGAGTTCGATAGGGCGATGTGGGTGGGGCGCTTCTACCAAGCCCGCCATTTGGGGGAATCTCTCAACGCCGTTTGCCTGTTTTTGCATGAGTTTCGCCGCTTAGTCTTCGCTATCGTCGAGCCTAACCCTTCCAAAATCAAAACTGCCTACGAATATCTTGCGGTCTTTTCTGAAAGGAGCCCGGAGGCTCTAAAGGCAGATGTGAGAGAGTTGACTCAGAAAAAGAGCATACCGAAGTACCTTCGGACCTTTTTGGAAGAGTACCTAAGCTTTACCGAGACCTTTGGCGTGGCACCCCATGAAAAGTTTGCGCTCCTCGTTCTGTCTTTGCAGGGAATCTTTTCGCTAGCGGATTAACCTTCTACAAAATGGTTAATACCAGGCTCTTCGTTTCAAACGAGCTGTCTGGACGATGCCTTCGTTTTGTGGTGAATGCATTTTATGAAAACGGTAATTACTCTACTCATTCTTAGCGGTTTGGCACTCGCTGTTCCTGCCCATGCAGATCGTACCTTGAAAGCCAAAGGGTTCGTTACCTTCAAGGAGGGGACAATGGAGGGTGAGGGAAGAGTCACCCTGCGAGAACGGTCGGATGGTACATGGTTCTTGGATCTGGGTAGCCTCATCATCGAAGCAGGCCGCGATGTTTCTAAAGACCCCAACCTCATTGTCCTAAAGAATTATCGGTTTTGGAGGCGTTACGGTGTCCGTGCCACCTACAACAAAACTGAGCGCACCCTAGTATTTCGGTACAAATACGATTCCGGCTGGCTCGGTGGAGGTGTCCAGCAGACGGGGTCTACGTTCTCTGACGTTGAAGAAGTCATCGAGGACAACTCAAGCTTTCCCGGGTGTACGAGAGCTCTCTTCCAGCGAGAGCGTTTTGTACTTCCCGATGGTGTCGTTACTCCAGACGGAGTGTGGAAAAGCTAATAGCTTACGCCGATGCAAGTTTCTCTGAGTTCAGTTTTGGAGTTTTGGCTCGGTGAGGTTGAGGAGACGCAGGAATACCTGCGTGCGCGGACGGCTATCTGGTTCATGGGTGGGGAGGTTGTAGACCGAATCCTCCAGAAGCGATTTGGCTCCCTGCTGGAGTCGATAGCGGCCGGGAAAGTGGAAGCGCCCACCGGCCCGCTGGACAAACTCGCGACTATTATTGTGCTCGATCAGTTCTCACGGAATATTTTTCGAGGGACGCCTCGTGCGTTTACGCAAGATGCCCAGGCTCTGCGCCTCGCAAAGGAAATGATTGCAGCCGGCGAAGAGAAGATCTTGCGCGAGATCCCGCGCGTGTTTGCTTATCTGCCTTTTGAGCACTCCGAAAACCTGGCGGATCAAGAGCTAAGCGTGGATTACTTCCGCCAGCTCACACAAGGTGCGCCGGGAGCACTCAAAGAGGCCTTCGAACAAAACCTCGACTACGCTGTCCGGCACCGCGACATCATCCGGCGATTCGGCCGTTTTCCCCACCGCAATGCGATTCTTGACCGGCAATCGACACCCGAAGAGCTGGAGTTTCTCAAGACGCCTGGATCTTCGTTTTAAAGCACCTGCCGCAGCCAACCGATTTCTTGTTTGCTGCGGGTCGCGAGGCTCACCGTTTGCTTGCACGAGTAGGGGCATCCGGAGATCTTAAGGGGTGCGACGTCGAGCGTTTTGACGACGTAATCAGGAAGGTAAGCCACCGCGAGTCCCTGAACGACTAGCTCTTCCAAGACCTTCAAGCTAGAAACAAAGTAATCAATCTTGCGTGGGAATTTATCGTCCCGCCACCCATCTAATGATTGGTGGGCGCTCACTGAGCCGAGCAAAGGGTGGTTCGGGCTTGCGAATCCGTGCTCTAGGACGGTCTCCACCGGAAGTGTTCCACCTTTATGGGCATAGAGCGGGTGTTTTTTCCCGACGCAGGTTTGAAAAATACAATTCTGGAGATTCTTCAGGGAGAGACCGGGGACTTCGTCTTTCGTCAGAAGGGCAAAGTGGGCCTGCCCACTTTTGACGGCCTTGATCGCCTCCTTCTCTTCGCACGGCTTGTATTCCACGCTCGATAATGGGTGACGCTTCTTAACGCGTGCGCAGAGTTCGATTCCAAACCGCGCTAACAAGACTTCGGGTCCCGCTACAACCGCATGAACAAAGCCCTTTTCTCCTGAGAGAGCGAGCTTGGTGCTTTCCTCCAGGTGCACGATCTCTGACGCCCTCGTTTGGAGAAGTTTTCCAAACGCATTGAGACGTATGGTCTTCCCCTCGCGCGCGAAGAGCCGCACTCCTAGTTCGTCTTCCAGCCGCGCCACGGCTTTGCTCAGCGAGGCAGGGGAGAATCCCGTTTTTGCGGAGGCACGGTGGATATTTTCCTCTGCGGCGATTGCTAGAAAATACCGAAGTTCAAACATTTCCATACGGCGTCCCTGTTTCTAAAAACGAAACAATCAGTTCCATATTGTTTCTTATCTGTAAGGCTGCCTGGCGCTATTTTCAATGCATAAGGAGAACACATGAAAACAGGAAAATTATTTGTCGCGTTAAACATCGCACTCTCGGCTTTACCGCTTTTTGCAAAACAAGCTGCCACGACGACCACGCAAACCGATGAATCGGCAGCGTTGAACCAAGCTTCGTTCAAATCCATGGAAGGCAGCTGGCTGAACATGCCCGTGTCGTGCAAAGCGAGAGGCTTTTTTGCTGAGCCGACCACGCTCTTGAACGAAGTGGCCAACCTCGAAGCGCAGGATGTCTTTGCGGCTTTCGACCGCGAGGCCGTTTGATGCCGAAGCTAGAAACAACAAAGCTCTCGCAGGAGGCTATCGACAGGCTTCGGCGAGAGCTTGCCCGGTTGCCCGAGGAGGCCACACTGGCCTCCTCACACCCGGATCTCGCAAGCCAGATCGCAAGTCTTGGGATTTGGCGAGAAGTCGGTACCGTAAACGATGAGTTGGCGCGTTTTATTTTTGATGCCGAATCCGGGAAGCCGGTCCCGCGGGAGAAGTTGAAAGCGCGGTTCGTGATGCAGGGAAGGTTGTTTGGCGTGGAAATCCACTGCGAAGGCCACCCGCGCCTAGACATACGGGCAAGGCATTTTCGAACGCTCCTTCACCCGAAGCATTCCTTCAATGACGATGGCACTGTCGGCCAGTTGGTGATTTTTCCCGAGATCATTTCCGAAATTGTCCGTCGCCAGGGAGTGGAAACGGTCCTTGTTAGAAAATGGGGGGAGAATTCCATTTTTGGTGGCTTCGACCCCGCGCAAGGTTATTACCAGACAAACTTCTGGGAATTGGAAAACAACGACGCCTTGTTTTTTTCAGGACTCGTGCAGAGAAGGCAGCTAGCTTTCTTGGGTACCCACGATCTCATCGCACACCTGGCGGGGGTGAACAGGGCAAGCTGGGAATCGCTTTCCATTCAGGGGGCGCGCGTTCACCAAACTATTCAAGGGTACTTTCAGTCGACACCCAAAGCCACCGTGGCGTCTTTGATCCTCCCTTACACCGCAGGGGTGGTGCTGGACGATCTCGCTCAGCCACCGACGTATGGCTCGCGTTCGCACTCCGCCGTTCTGGAGGAGTTGCTCGGAGCTCTGGCAGCAAGGCGCGTGAACCCCGGGCAGAAGGTGTTGATGACTGAGTTCCCGCAGGAGTTTCAGTCGGTCATTGAGCTTTCCCGCGCACCAGGGGCCGAAGGCTCTGCCGAGTCGATTAAACAAACGGTGGGAAAGCTTATCGGAGCCATCCACCGCCATTCGGTGCAGTTTGCAGCCTGACATAAGGCTGAGTTCGTTTAGAAATTCCGGTGGCGGCCCCTGGGATTGTGGTATCAGCCCTGGATGCTTTCCCGTGCGGGTCGATCTCTAACCGTTTTGGTTCTGTGCTGGGGATTGGTGTGCCAGCCCCTTCAGGCAACGGTTTCCATCAAGCGCGGCGCGGAAATTTTCTGCGCCAAATACCTCGACTTCCTCAGCCGCTCTGAGGAACTTTTGGCAGATCCCGGCGAAGCGAAGCGATTTTTTCAAGACCACGGCAAAGGCGTTATTTCTCGTCGGCGGTACAAAGCTCTAGAATCGGATCTCCTATCCGCGACTCCCGGCAAGACGCTGGTGTTTCGGGGTTTCGACACCATTAGCCGTCTCTATTTCAAAGCGGTTCCCGAGGTCTTCACCAACGCGGACCATAATGAACATTACCAAGCCCGTGGCGATACAGAGCAGGCAACGGTGCTCATCGGAGCAGGGCTTGCGCTTTGGGCGTGGGCTTTCGTGGTTTGGTGGAATAATGGAAAGCTCAAAATTGGAGCGACACAGCTCCATGGAACACTTGTGGGGCTCGGGATCATTGCCGCCGCTAAGTACGTCACTCGCTATTATTACGGAGAGAGCTTCGCGCATTTCAACAGCGAGCTAACCAAAACCTTGGTGAACGATCTCGCCGAAGGCACGGAATCGGTGCTGGGTTTTGGTTACGATCGGCTCCGGCAGTCGCGCATGACTTTTGAAGTTCTCTACGCTTTCTCCAACGGTGAACCAACCGTCATGGTTCACGTCTTCGAAAAAAGATGATGAAAACAGCCGGCCGCTTGATCTCCGTTGCCTGGCACTATTGCGATCTTCACGCATTGGATTGGCGTGCTTCATGTGGCCGCATCAGTTGAGTCTCGGCCTAGCGAGTCTTGACTCCTATTTTATAAAACCGTAAGCCCAGGAAACTAACATGGGGGATTCGAATGGGGTTTTTAAAGACTTTGATTTTAAGTGCGGCGTTGTCTTCGGGAGCTTTCGCTTCTGGGCATACTGAGTGCGATTACGGTAAGGAATGGTCAGGGAATTTGATTCTGCATTACGTTGCGCACGAATCAAAAGAAGCGCGTGGTTGGGTTCCCACGGAGCTGGCCCTCTGCAAAGACAGCACAGGGGTCTACGCCATTATCACCCACCGCGCTCTAGCACTGGGGTTCCTGGCGGATTTGCCACTGCGAGTGGTTTCGGACTCCTCTAAAATGCAGGCCAACCAGAAATACACTTGGTTGGTAAACGCGAGTTCCAGCTACGACGAACGGGATGCCTTCAAGCTATTTGATCAGGCAGCAGTGGAATCGGCTGTTGTCTTAACGGGCACCAAAGATCAAGTGCTGGTTATCCGCAAGGAGCTAAACCAAGTCGTGAGCAATACTTTGTTCCTCAAAGAAGAAGGCTCCGCAAAATAGGCCAAGCGATAAGTGACTGTAACCCCTGGACTATCAGGGGTGGTGGGGGTGACAAAGTTTGCGCCTAGCGAGCGCGCTCTCCGGTGTGCTACTTTGCGCGCCCCCATGTTTACGAACATTGAAAACCAGGGCCTTTACCGGGCGATTCCTCCCGGGTTTTTGAAGGAACGAGCAAAGCAGCTCGGGCTGGATCATTTTCCGGATCTCGAAATTCTCAGAGAGAAAATTGCCGCATTCCAGGACGACCTGCGCATTTTGGAGATTGGTGTCGGTGAGGGAAGGGCGCTCGAGTGGCTCCAGCAGAATTTTCGTTCGGCTTCGATTGTTGGCTTGGAAGCCTGTGAAAAGCAGATCGAGAACCTGCCAACGGAGCTGACATCGAACGCGAATACTCAGATTCTCAACCAAGACATTTTAGATTTTGAACCTGCGGCGCCGATCCATGTTGCGCTTCTGCTTTGGTCGGCGTTTTACGAGTTTAATCCCGAAGAAAAAGCGGAGCTGCTTTCTCGTGTATACCGAATGCTGGTACCAGGCGGTTTTCTGGTCATTGACCTGCCACGAGAGTTTTTCGCGGAAGCCTTGTCCGACAAGGGAGAGTTTCAGGTTCATGTTTATGGCGGCCAGCAGATTTTCCACCACTTGATTTCGGATGAGGAGTTGGACCGTTTAGCGAAGCGGCTTGGTTTTGGCTCTGTAGAAAAACGGGGCTATCAAACTCTCGGCAGTGTTAAGCAGGAACGGGCTCTCTTTATTCTTACTAAAGCTTAGGCCGACTCAATGGAGTTGACTCCGTACCATAGTACGGAGTGTATGGTGGCCCTATGGAAATGACCATTGGGAAGCTCGCAAAGAGTGCAGCCGTAGGCGTCGAGACGATCCGTTTTTACGAGCGTAAGGGGCTTTTAAGGCGTCCTCCGAAACGGGAAGGCAGTTTCCGCTATTATTCTCCCGCAGAAACAGGGCGCGTGCACTTCATCAAGCGCGCCCAGGATCTTGGCTTCACTCTAAGAGAAGTAAAAGAGCTCCTAGACCTTCAAACCAAAAATAGAATGACCGGTGCACAGGTCGAGGCCAGAGCGAAACGGAAAATAAAAGAGATCCGAGGGAAAATAGCTGACCTGGAACGCATGGAAGACTCCTTAGTTAAGCTAAGCCGAGTTTGCGGTGCGGGGGAGCAGGCGATTCAAGAGTGCCGCATCTCCGATTGCTTTGAAAAGGGTTGCTAACACATGAAAAGCCTTTCGTTCACCGACCGCTTTCTGACCCTCTGGATTTTCTTGGCCATGGGCCTGGGACTGGTTCTTAGTTTGAGTGTCCCGCAGTTTGCGGAAGCTTTGACGGCTTTCAGCTGGGGCGCCACCTCGATTCCAATCGCCGTGGGTTTGATACTCATGATGTATCCGCCACTGGCCAAGGTGAAATACGAAAAGCTTCGCGAGGTCTTCGGCAACCGCCGTATCCTGCTTCTGTCGTTAGTGCAAAATTGGATTTTGGGCCCGCTGCTCATGTTCCTGCTTGCGGTTACTTTCCTCCGCGGCGAGCCGGAATACATGGCAGGCCTTATACTGATTGGCCTAGCTCGTTGTATCGCCATGGTAGTTGTCTGGAATGAACTCGCCGAAGGCAGTACGGAGTATTGTGCTGGATTAGTGGCGTTCAACTCTGTTTTTCAAATTCTCTTTTTCCCGGTTTATGCTTACGTGTTTTTGACGTTCCTCCCCTCCTGGCTCGGCATTGAGAGTCTCCACCTCAATGTGAGTACTTTGGAAATAGCGAAGTCAGTGGGGATTTATCTGGGGATCCCCTTTGCGGCTGGGTTTTTTACTCGGCTGACGCTTCGCAAACCCGAAAGCGCCACTTGGTATGACACGCGCTTCATCCCGTCTATTAGCCCGATTACTTTGATTGCCCTTCTTTTTACCATCGTCGCTATGTTTTCCCTGAAGGGCGAGCAGGTGGTTTCACTCCCTTTAGACACGCTTCGGGTGGCTGTGCCTTTAGCGGTCTACTTCGTCGTCATGTTTCTTCTTTCCTTCGCGCTGAGTAAAAAGATGGGGGCAAAGTACGACCAGGCCGTGAGCCTCTCTTTTACGGCGGCATCGAATAATTTTGAGCTGGCTATTGCAGTAGCGATAGCGACTTTTGGAATCCAAAGCGGTGTATCGTTCGCCACCGTGATTGGCCCACTGGTCGAAGTCCCTGTGCTGATTTCTTTAGTCTCGGTTTCGTTTTGGATTCGAAGAAACTATTTCTCTGGTGCCCAATGAATATCCTTTTCATGTGCGTGGCCAATTCCGCGAGAAGCCAAATGGCCGAGGGACTCGCTAAGACGATATTGGGGCCTGGGGTGAAAGTGGAAAGCGCGGGCTCGGCTCCGGGAAAGCTAAACCCCTATGCAGTCCAAGCGATGCGAGAAAGAGGGATCGATATCTCGAAGCACTGGTCCAAGTCCGTGGACGATCTCAGTCCCGAATTCCTTGCGAAGCTGGATTACGTCATTACCCTTTGCGCGGAAGAGGTTTGCCCTGTTTTACCGTCGAAAGCGAAAAAGCTGCACTGGCGGTTCCCAGACCCTGGAAAAACAGGCAGCGAAGATGAGAAGCAGCAAAGTTTCCGAATCGTTGGGGGTTTAATTGAAGATTCAATACGGAAGTGGTGGGCAGTACAGGGATCGAACCTGTGACCTCAAGCTTCGGAGGCTTGCGCTCTATCCAACTGAGCTAACTGCCCGTCTTTGAAAAACCAGATAACTTACCGCGGCCATATCGTCTACGGGTTCGCGCACCGGCCATCACAGTCGCGCGCCCTGCGGGCTCGCTTGGGCCAACTGAGCTAACTGCCCGCAGATGCCAAGATTTAACGTGGTCTAGGCTCAAACTCAACCGCCGACTTTATGGTTGGGCCCGCTCACTTAGGGGGCGAGTGCGCGGACACAAGTGACTTCGCCAAATTCGTCGACATTCGGCAGCTGCCTTAGAATCGTTTCGTAAACTGGGCCTACCGTTTTTTTACCCGTCTCTTCCACCAGCGCGCGGAAATCACCGGTTAGTTTTTCTGTGTGGAGAGCACTGCCTCCGGGGTTCGAAAGCGCTTCGGTCAGTAGGTTGAAGACCGCCTCCCAGGAACTGTCCGTCTTCTTCGCATGAGAATCCCAAAGCTGGAAGACGCGTTTGAACCACGCACGCCGAGCGGTGCGTTCGCCGAGGCCATCCCACGCTTGGCCGGGGCGAAACTGGAACAAGCCGTTGCTGTTGGGAATCTCGTAAACGAATGCCAGCAAGAGCGCGAATTCCCTGTTGGTGCGTGCGCACTCGGTTGCAAGTCCCAGGAGCCATCCCAGCCAATGAAAGTCTTCGCCGAAGTCATCTCGCAGCTGCTCGGTCATCAAGTGTGGAGAGGAGTCCATTTGGTAGGCTTGTGCAAAAAGGGCCAGCGCTATATCGAAGTCGCCCTTACGGGGTTTCGTCGGCAGCGCTTCGCGGATCTTCTGCATCGTCGCGTAGTTTTGTTCTACGTAACTACGGATCTGGCGAAACGAGGCGGTTTTGAGGTACTCACCGATATCCGCCAAAGTTTCGGGCACAGGAATGGGGGGAGGCGGCGCTTTTGGTTTTCTCGGCACGACCACTTTGGATCCGTACATGGGGACGAAGTCGGGAGGCATTGCCCCGATAAACCAATTCCATTGCTCCTCAGCGATGCCGGTGCGTGTGGCGAGTTGAGGGATTAACGCCTCGTGTTTTTCCAACCAGGCTCGTAACCGAGCGAAGGGGATAGATCTTGCGTCGAAAAACCCTTGAACGTTGGGACTGACCGTAATGTTTTGGGCTGCCATCAGCAGCAGGCCGTAGGCAAACGGAGCGTCCGGGTTGGCGATAGTGATTCCCTGGCCTTTTGTCGGGTTTACCGGTGCATAGGCGAGCCGTTCGGCTTGATCTAGAAGGAAGCCGAGAATCTCTGTCTGCCGCTCCGTACGTTGTGAGAGACGATCCGCTAGGTTCAAAGGTTCGCTATGGTGGAACAAAACAAAATACGTGAACGTAAAACCATTCCCCCCAAAGTGGTCTGTGTAGATGTTGGCCAGCA
>JAIEOG010000029.1 GCA_019750655.1 bacterium | reverse complement strand
TATCCCGAAAATCCGCGGCACACTGCGGAGCCGCACCATCGAGTCGCTCGTGCAAGAAGCGCGTTCGCTCGTGGCACAGGGTGCGTTGGAGCTGAACCTCATCGCGCAGGATTTAACGGATTACGGCCGCGACTTGCGCAATGGCACGACGTTGCCGGGCCTGTTGCGGGCACTCGCCGCGATTGATGGCCTGCAGTGGATCCGCATGTTCTACGTCTACCCAGACGAGATGTCCGACGAACTCTTGGACCTGATCGCCACTGAGCCTAAGATTTGTAAGTACATCGACACGCCCGTGCAGCACATCAACGACCGTATGTTGGCTTTGATGAACCGCAAAGTGACGGGCGAGATGATCCGTGAGCGGTTGAAGACGTTGCGCGAGCGCATTCCGGGCGTTTCTATCCGGAGCACTGTGATTGTCGGTTACCCAGGTGAGACGGAAGCGGAATACGAACAGCTCAAAGCGTTCGTGGAAGAAGCCGAATTCGATCACTTAGGCGTGTTTGCCTATTCGCGCGAAGAGAACACGAAATCCTTCTCGCTGCCGGAGCAGCTGCCTGAAAGTGTGAAGCAGAAGCGCCGTGATGACCTCATGGCACTCCAGCAGAAGATTTCGCAGAAGCGCTTAGAATCCCGCGTCGGTGAAGTAGTCCCCGTGCTCGTGGAAGAAGTTTCTGAGGAATCCGAGTTCCTCTGGCAAGCCCGCCACCAAGGCCAAGCGCCGGACATCGATGGCTATGTCCTAGTCCGCGCTGGCCATGTCGAAAAAGGCAAAATGGCGTTGGTAAAACTCGAGCGCGCCATGGAATACGACTACATCGCACGCGTCGTCCGGGATGCCTCGGATACGGAAGACGAAGAAGCCAGCGAAGAACAAAGCTGGATCGATTTTTCCGCTAAACGCAGCGCCCCGACGCTCCACCAATAGCCTTCTGGCCTTTTGAAGTTTGCCCCTTGCGAGGTTAGGATAGGCGCTCTATGCGAGCTTTCATCTTAGCTATCCTACTCTGTTTGCTCTCCCCTAGCATTGCACGGGCGGATTACGCCTGGATCCCGGATAAATACACACTCCAGATCCGCGGCGGGATGGACTACCTCGCAACGGGTAGCAACTTTGCCAATGATTGGGTGGCGGAGCCCATGACTTACCTCGGCCAGAATTCCACGCTGCGGGATTTTACGTTCTGGGTGAAGCCGGAGTTTGGTTTGGAAGAGGGTTGGGTAGCGGGGTTCTATATGCCCGTGACCACCGCGCAGGTGACGCGCACTTCGACAGAGGCCTTCCAAGCCGGCGGCACGGGGCTTGGGGATATGCGCTTGTTTCTCAAATGGCGCGCTTCGGAGCTGCCTTTGTTTGTTTTGGAAACAGAGCTGAAGTTCCCGACGGGTTCCACCGCCGTGACGACCAACGCCGACTTAGCCGTCGGCGAAGGGAACATGGACATTCACTTAAAAGGGCATTTTGGTTACCAGGTTAACCAGTTTTACTTCTCTGCTACCCCAGGCCTGCAAGTCCGCACGGGTGGCTATTCTTCAGCCGCGACGCTCGATCTTGTGATGCAGGCGTTTATTAAGCGGTTGTACATAAAACTCTCCGTTAATTCTCGGCTCTCGTTTAGCGCTCAGGCGCTACCGGGTGGAAACTTGAACGGGCAAAACGTTTCCGGTAGTGGCGGCAGCTATGCGCGCTTAGCAGGAAGCCCGTCGGGCATTTCAGGTGGGGGCGCTTTGGGTCTCGTGCTGACGAAACAGTTTCGGATGGAAGCTGGTGTGCAGCGGGCCATCGCAGGCGCGCGTTACCCGGAGTTTACGTCTTTTACTCTGAACCTTCTGAGTACGTTTGATCTGGCGAGCCCCGACTACCGGCCGAAAGTCCGCGAGGTGCCGTTTGAGAACGAGACTTTGGAGTATTAGGATCGCCTGCTTCGCGTAGTTTGCGCTTCTGCCGCTTCTTGCGGTCTTGCGCTTCGGGATCGTCGGAATCCTTCTCTTCAAAGAAACCATCGCCCGAAAGACCGGAACCGGAGGCTCCCGTACGGAGCACCTGGCGCACTTGGCCACTACCGTCTGCACCCACTGTCGAGCCATCGGAAGCCGGTCCGCGATCCGCGCCGCTGCCGTTAAAGCCCTTGGGGTTATTGTCGTTGAAAGTGATCGAAGCGCCAGCGCTGCCGCCACTTCCATTGGGGACATTCACAGAATAAGAACGGATATCGCCCGCGCCGCCATTCACGCTCTCACCCGAGTAATCCGGGGGAGGCGCTTCCGCCCCGGCCATTCCACCACCGGAGCCGCTGCCGCCACTAAAACGTTTCGGAGCGTTATCGTCGAATTCGATCGTCGAACCGCGTTTTACTTTGCTCGCACCGGGCGGGCTTAGCTTGCCACGCGCGCCAGGGAGCTGTTCGCCTTCGTCTTCCACCGCGCCGTCAGCCATATTGGCCTGCTGCGTGCGGTTTTTGCGCTTATGCCGATCGTCTTCGCCGTCTTCCACTTCCACGGTTTTTTTCTTAATCGGCTGTTCGCTCTGTTCAAATATTTTAGGAGGCGCATCGACGGTGGCTAAGCGTTTGCCGTTATCACCGGTCGTTTGTCCGCCCGCGCTAGGCCCCTGCGCAACCTTGGAGCTTTTGAAAATCGGATCGGGTTTATCGAAGCGTTTCCACGCGTCTGGATTTTGCGGTTTCACATAGTAGGTTTGCCGATTTGGAGACCATGTCCAACGACCATCATTGTCAAAAGCATTCGCGCGCATTGAGGCGCAACCTTTTCCCGTCCAGCCATCACTATCGCCACCTTCTTCGCCATCAGCCCCGATCCCATGGCCATGGCTGCTGCCGTTGGGCTCTCCCATTTGGCTATGTCCCAAAGCTTCGTGAGACATCACACCCGCGTTGCAGGAGTTAACATCTTCAATGGAGACCGCGACGGTGGAATTTGAACTCTTAATCCCTTCCTTTTTTTGAAGCGCATCGAATTTGGCCCTAGCTGCGGTGTTAGGCGGGGGCGGGGGCGTTGTTACCCCTTTCGCTGCTCGAACCTCTGCACAACCTGCAATTCCTCTCCATGGATCTTGAGGCGGCCCAGTGTTGCCACACATGATATTGTCCGGGTGCTCTCCACTTGCACACGTTGTTGTAGAGGCTTTTGGTGCAATTCCTGTATCGGGAATATTGCACATCTGGCGTTGAGCGCTGTTTATTCGCTGCTCATCGTCTGGACCGTAACTGTCAGTAGCCACTGTGAATGGAAAAACGATTAAAGCAACGTCACATTTCTTCGCTGCTTCGTCGACCATCCCCTTGATAGCGGCATTTCCTTCTTGAGCAGATTTCTTCGAATCGATAAAGACGCACAAGGGAAAGAAGTACGGCAATTTCACAGCAGCAGAACCACCGGGAGAATCCCCGCCGCCGCCGCCATTCGCATCGCTACCATCACCGAGTTTTCCAGCGCCGGATCCACCACCGCCTTTTTTCTCTTTCGCGAATTCCGGTCCACCACCCGCGCCGCCATTTTTTCCAGCGCCGCCGCTCCCATCGCCTAAGCCTTCGCCTTCGCCTTGCCCGTTCCCCTTCCGGTCGCCCCAGATTCCAGGAGCATCGACCCAAGGCATGTCGGGAACTTTCAATTGGACCGTTCCGGCGTACACGGGTGCGCTCGGCGCGAACGCCATCGTGAGACTTAAGAAAATGTGAAAGATTCTGCGCATTTCCCTACATTAGATCTGTGCAAGAAAAATACCCGAAAAGCGCTACTGAAATCCGCCACTTACAGCGCCGTTTCCGTCGGTGGCGTAGACAGTGCCTGGTTCCTAGTCGCTACCCTGCCTAGGCAGGGTACAGTTTGCGGGGCGTGTGCTATGAGGGCTGCTCGGTGTTTAGAGTCGTTCTTACATTCTTGTTTTTCGCAGTCGGCGCACAGGCCGGAGTTTTTCCGTCGCTCTACCGCGCGAACGTTTGCGCGATGCTTGCCGTTTCGATTGGAAATGATGCCTCCACGGTGCCTTCTGTTTTGCAGGAACAAACCGCTGCGACTGCTGCTTTCTTGCGCGACTTTCGGCGCGCCGTTTTAAAACGCGAGACGGGACTGCAACCGCATGCCTTGCCCATTCGAAGCCACTCGGGTGCTTGGCGCTGGCGCGCAACCGCTATTGCAAATCGGATCCGTGGCATCGAGATAGACGAGTTTCTTCCTCACCGCCGAGAGAAGAAGGACGACGGCAGCACGCCTCCCGTCACACGCGCAGGCGCCCTCATCGAAGGGCGGCAGAATATTGAAAACACTCTGGCGGCCATGGAGGCGATCCGCAAAAGGGCGTTGCAGAGTGTTCCCCAAATCGACGCGAAGCTCACGGGCTACCAACAGCACCTAATACTAGCCGCGGCAGAACTATGGGCGATCACCCTCCCCTTCGTGACGAGTGACTCAGGCGCTTGGACGATTGCCGTACCTGGGATCATCGCCGCCTTTCACCAAGGTTTGGGAGTTTACCGGCATAACGATCTGCGTTTCTTCCGCCAGCAATCTCGCATCCAGAGATTTTTAGAAGCGCCTAAAAACCCCGAATGGTTTTTCGATTCCGATACCTACCCCGTCGAAAAAACTCTGTGGGAGGATCTGCGCCGGATCGATCTAAACGCCTTAGCGCAAGGCGATGCCGCCATGGAACAGCAGCTAGCTTCCGGTATCGAGAGCTTTAGCAATCTAGCGTGGGTGGAAAGCTTGCCCGCTTTAGCGGCCATCATGCAGGGAATGCCAGAGACAAGAAGCTGGGTTTCTTGGGATAGACTCGTGACTGTAAATCCCGAAAGCGGCGAACCCGTGATGGCGCTCTTTCTGCGCTACTCCGACGAACGCCCGGCCTACGCTCCCGTAACCGAAGCGTCTCCTTCCCTGGAACACTCCCCTGCCCTAGTCCCTGCGTTGGCCCCCCATTAGTGGGTTGCTAGCGGGCGGCGGTTTGGTTAAAAGCCTGCGCTTATGCTTTTGCGGAATATCTTAATACCTCTTCTGGCGGCAGCGCTGCTCTCGCCGCCAAGCCATGCTGCTGCGAAACCTAGAATCCCGTTGTGCCTGCAGCTGGTAGTCCTCGCTGGCCTAACCGCAGCTATGCGTGCAGAAGCCCTGTCCGAGGAACCGATTCCGGTGCACCACGAAGCGGCGGGCCACCTTCTCGGACCGGTCGCGGTCGCTTGGAATGCTTACGGCCGAACCGCGGAGGATACGCCGCTGGCCCAAGCCATCGCGAAAACCATCCTCAAAGATTATGGACTTATTCTCGGCTACCTGACCCTCCAAGCGGGGTTGCTTGCAAGTTATGAGCGCCTTGGCAAAATCGACTTTGAAGAGTTTTTGGAACGGACCAAGAAACGGATGAAGCCCGGCCCAGAGCGGGTGCTTTACCTGACATCCTTCGAAGAGAAAGACAGGACTGGCCATTTCGCGGATTTTTTCTTCACCCACCACTATGGCCAGGCACCCCAAAATGACTTTCGAAAATTCCGTACTCGGGGGCAGCTCCGCCAGATTTTAGAATCCTTTGAAGCCGAAATCGCACAGCACCCCGAACGCGCTTTCGACCGCGTAGAAGTTTTCATGCACGGCAACCCTGGGATTTTAGGCCAAGGAAACGGAACGACTCTTAATGCGCATAAGTTGAAAGACTACTTCGGCGAAAGAAAATTCAAAATCACGCGCGCTGGGGCGGAAGTCCGTTTCATTTCCTGCAATCTGGCAGGGTGGCGACGGGGAACGGGCTACGACACTTCGATGGTAGAGTTTCTAGCAAGCATGCTCCTCCCCGAGGGTGGCCGAGCCTTTGCTGCCACTCGGCAGATCAATATCGATACGAGAGACTTTGCGGACTACACCCTCCCAAACTACCCGCCCCGCCAGGAGGGCGGCAGAGCGTTCGTCATCAATCTAGATCAGCTCTTCTTCACAGGAGTGGCGCCGGCGCTATTGCTGGGGCTTAATTTAGGGGCTCTTTACAAGAGCGGCTTTCGCCTCCCACCTGCTTTTATAGAACTTGATATCGCTGCTGCCCGCTAGAAAGTGTCTCGGTGCATGCGGCCACGCGGCCGTAACCCGGATCACACTTACCATCGACTTAAGTGCTGAGAAATACTTGGGGGCCTTAAATGCCACCTAGGTTCCCTCCCCTAAACCGCTCTTTGGATTACTCCAAACCCATTGGAGGACCCGATGGATGTATTCAAAGGTTTAGCAGTCGTTGCCATTCTTGTTCTAGCTCGCGTTGCGAGCGCGCAGTTCGTGCAACCCGTTGGAAAAACGCGTGTGGTTAGCCCGGCTGTGATTTGTGAAAGCAGCCCTGAGCGGCTCAATGGTGTGTTGGCAAGCCTAGAGGAGCAGACGTTCCGCGTATTGAATCTGACAGTCAATACGCCGTTCGACTCTCAGGGAAAAACCTACAACTCAGCTCAGCCAACGTACTGTGTCGTTGTAGAGCCGAGATAACGAAAGTTGCTCCAAACAGCAGACGGTGGGATGCTTGTGGGATGTTCCCACGCTCTCTTGAAATCGCCCGCATGGCGGGTGACTTGATTTTGGCGCATTACCAGAAAGAGACTTCCGTGAGCCTCAAGAGCGACGGAAGTCCGGTAACTGCGGCCGATCAGGAATCGTCGGATCTGATCGCACGCGAACTCGCCTTCACGGGGTTTCCCGTGCTGAGTGAGGAAGCGGAAGTCGAGTACTCCATCCGCAAAAACTGGACGACCTTCTGGCTTGTCGATCCGCTGGATGGAACCAAGGAGTACATCAACCGCACCGGCGAATTCACTGTGAACATCGCGCTCATTGAAAACGGGTTGCCGGTTTTCGGGATCGTGCACGCTCCTGCGTTGGAATTGCTCGCTTGGGCCGAGCGGGGAAAAGGCGCGTTCTTAGAAACTGCCGAAGGGACTCGGCGCTTAGACTGCCGAAAGACAGATTCCCGCGTGGGCGTGCATAGCCGCACGCACCGATCGAAGCAATGTGTGGAGTTCTTCCAACGCAACGGAATGGAACGCGATGAAACCGTTGGTTCGGCGTTGAAATTCGTCCGCATCGCCGAGGGAAAAGCCGGGCTGTATGCCCGCTTCGTCGGATCCAAAGAGTGGGATACCGCGGCTGGCCAGATCCTTCTTCAGGAAGCCGGCGGCTGGATACTGCGGCACGCCTCCAAAACAGCACCCACCTACAATAAAGAGGATCTCGAAAACGGCGACTTCATTGCCGGCTCCGGCACTCTCGATCCACGGTCATTAGATTGGTAATTTAGCCGAAGCGGTACCGGTGGTAGCCGTAGTAGGCCAACCCCAGGAACGCGAAGTTGGGGACCCAGATGCCCAACCACGGCGGGACAATGCCCGCAATCGCAAGCGCATTCGCGCCGATGTAAGACATCCAGTAGAGCAATCCCACGACGAGGCAAAGAACGATGGAACTGCTGCGCAAACCGCGTTGGCTGAGTAAGCCAATCACAAACCCCAGCGCTGCAAAAACTAAGCACGCAAAAGACATGGAGTAGCGGCGGTGGAGTTCCACCCGCAGTTCGCGCTGGGTTCCGGGGTTGTGCTCTGCTTCGCGGATTTTCTCCCGCAGCTGGGTGACGTTGTAGGAAGGCGGGCTGTAATCGCGCCAGACTTCACCGCGTTCCCCAAGCTCAAGATTGATGTCGTAAACATCGAAATCGATTTTCTGCTGCACGCCGACGGCTTCCGGCGCCTCGATGTGGATGGCGCCATTGGAAAGCCGCAGAGTGATCAGGCCCTTATTGCCCACGGGGTGTTTCAAGATCCCGGCTTCGGCGGTGATGGAAACGGGGTGTTCTTTTTCGCGGGCGTCGTAGATGAACACGCGCTGCAATTCGTTCTTGATAGGGATGATGTGGTCGGCCAGCAATGTCAGGCCGAAGAAACCGTGAGTGAACACGCCGGGCTTGAGCGCGGAGATGATCCGGTCATTGCCTACCTTGGTGTAAAGCATCTCGAACGAGCGGTTGCCCCAAGGCACGGTGTAGAGCGAAAGGTAGAGAACGGCGAAAGACAGCAGGACGGAGAACGTTCCAATCGGCGCAAAGAGCTGGCGGAGACTTACCCCACTCGCTTGGAATCCGACGATTTCCCCTTCTGAGTTCGCGCGCGAGATGCCCATCAAGACAGCAAAAAGAAACGCGATGGGCAGCGCTAGAGGCAAGAAGGTCAGGCCGAGGTAGTAGCAGAGTCTGGCTACATCGACCATCTTGACCTGGTGCACCACCATGAATTCCATCAAGCGGACGGCTTGGAAGAGCAAAAGGATCAGGAGAAAAACGGCCGTGCCCGTGAGAAAAGTAAAAAAGACCTCCCGGATCATGTATTTGGTTATTTGCCGGGAGAAAAGTGGCCGGGCGAATGGAAGCGTTTCGGCTTGCATAGATTAAGGGCCAGTATCAACGGGTTAATCTAAGGAATCAACGATGAACCAAGACAGCCTATTCGACGCTCCTAGCCTGCAGTCGCCGCTCGCCCACCGCATGCGGCCGCAGAACCTAGACGCTATTGAGGGCCAGCAGCATTTTCTCAATGCGCGGTTCCGCCAGCTTCTGGCGTCGGACAACTGGACGGGCTTTATTTTCTGGGGGCCGCCAGGTTGTGGAAAAACGACTCTCGCGAATGTGGTGGCGCAGATTACCCGCCGCCCCTTCCACACGCTTTCGGCCGTAACGTCGGGAGTAAAGGACATCCGAGAAGTTTTGGATCTTTCGCGGCGCGATCACCGGGCGGGCCGCCCGGCCTGGGTGCTTTTCATCGACGAAGTGCACCGCCTTAATAAGGCCCAGCAGGATGTGCTCTTGCCATACTTGGAAGACGGCAGCATCCGCTTTATTGGTGCGACGACAGAGAACCCTTCTTTCGAAATCAACAATGCAATTGCCTCCCGAAGCACGATCTTCCGCTTCAAAGCTTTGGAAACGCCAGACCTACAACGCGTGATCACACGCGCCATTCCCCAAGGGAGAGAAGTCAGCCCGGAAGTGATTGATCAGTTAGCGCTCGCCGCGAACGGGGATGCCCGACGAGGCCTGACGCTACTCGAGCACCTGCTATTAAGCCTCGAGCCGGGCAAACGCATCGAACTCGCCGACTGGGAAGGCTTGGCGCACGCACAGTCGGTTTACTACGACAAGAAATCCGAAGGGCACTACGACACGATTTCCGCCTTTATCAAGAGCGTGCGCGGGAGCGATCCTGACGCTGCCGTCTACTACCTAGCGGTGATGCTAGAAGGCGGGGAAGATCCGCTCTTCATCGCTCGGCGCCTTTTGCTCTTGGCGAGCGAAGACGTCGGCAACGCAAACCCCGCAGCGTTGATGGTCGCTAACAGCGCCTTCCAAGCGGTGCACGCGATTGGGATGCCCGAAGCGCGCATCGTGCTTGCACACGCGACGACGTACTTAGCCTGCAGCGAAAAAAGCAATCGCTCCTACCGCGCCATCGAGGACGCACTCGAAGTGGTGCGCACTCGCGGTAACTTAGAAATCCCTTACGCCATCCGCAACGCACCCACAGCGGCAATGAAAGACTGGGGCTATGGCAAAGGCTACGTCTACCCGCACGATCACGACGGCGGCTGGGCGCCTGCACAATACTTGCCTGACGCGATCAAAGATCGCCGCTTCTACAAACCGTCGGGAAACGGCTCCGAGAAAAAGCTGCAAGAGTTTTTGAAGGAACGCGGAAAGAACTAGAAGAAGAGCCGAATGCCGGCGGATCCGAAGAGGTTTACCAAGGGGTTGGGCGTGTGGATGTTGATCACGTACGCGAACGCTTCGACTTCTAAGAACATGGCATCGACGACTTTGATTCGGAAACCAGCGCCGCCGTTGGCCGAGATCCCGGTCTGTGGGTTCTCGCGGATGTAGATAGAAGACGGGGCTCCGTCCTCCAAGAAGTAATAGCTGCGTTCGGTTTGAACGTAACCGACCCCAACATAAATAAAGGGCTGGAATGCCGACTGAGGGCCCAAGATATCGAGGTCGATGCCCAAGCTGTAAATGGACGTGGTCGTTAGAATGTTATTCAAAGTGCCTGAAATCGAGCCATCCTGCAGGCTCATACTGTTCTGGAGCGAGCTGGCGTTGGTGTAGCGAGCTTCGAGACGCACCTGGTCCATGAGGCCGATGGCAAAGCCCGTCGCTGCGGAAACGCTGAGTATGTAGCTGTCT
>JAIEOG010000345.1 GCA_019750655.1 bacterium | reverse complement strand
CTGGAGCCGACGACCGGACTTGAACCGGTGACCTGCTCATTACGAATGAGCTGCTCTACCGACTGAGCTACGTCGGCGGCATCCAGGCGGATAAAATTAGGGCACCCGGCGGCTTTTGTCTAGACTTGATTTTGGGTTGACTCTTTTCGGCTCCTAGCGAACAATTTTTACGTCTATTAATTAAATCCAACTGAAAATAAAGGGCACCATGAGAAATCTTCTTCGGGGTTTCGCGTCAGGGTTTATCCTGTCGCTAGCAGCTGTTTTGGTTTTGTCTTCCTGCGGGGGGAATAACTACGGACTTAATTCTAGCGCCGCGGGGGTAGTATCCACCTTAGTCCAAAGGTCAGAGAATGCGTATTTCTACGGCGTGGTCACGGACTCTCATGGAAACGTCTATACGAGTGGGTCGAGTACGTACTGCATTCGCAAATACGACACCGTAACCAGTGTGTGGAGTGTGTTTGCCGGGAAATGTCTAGATTACGGTTACAACAATGGCACCGGAACAGATGCTCGCTTCGCAGGTATCTACCAGATGGCCATTGATAGTTCAGACAATCTTTACGTCGTCGATAGTTACCGGATTCGCAAAGTCTCCACTGCCGGGGTGGTGACGACTTTGGCGGGTGGGTACACTCAAGGATCCGCGGATGGAACTGGGGCCGATGCAAGTTTTAGTCAACCCATTGGCATCGCTTGGGACCCAGATAACGATGTTTTGTACATTGGGGACAGTAACAACCACGCCATTCGTAAAGTAACGATGGCTGGAGTGGTGACGACCGTTTCTGATTCGGCCGGCAACCCCTATTACCTGGCATACCACGCTGCCGACCACACTCTGTATATCTCGGATGGTGGTAGTGGACATATTACCCAGACCGACGTAACGGACTCTTTTCCCAGCGCAGTAACGGACTACTGGAACCCGGGCGGCGTGGCGACACAAGGGATTGCGCTGGACAGCGGTGGTTATCTCTATGTCAACGACACGACGGGCAACAAGATTTGGAAGGTGGCTCCTGGAGGCGGTTCGGAGGTCGTTTGGGTGGGCAGCGGAGTGGCGGGTGAGACCGATGCCAACGGCACTTCTGCATCATTCAACAATCTAAAAGGATTGGCTGTCGATTCCAGCGGCAATCTCTATGTGGGAGAGAGCAGCTATATTCGAAAAGTGACTGCCGCAAAGGATGTCACCCATTTGTACTACTCTCTCGGGGCACCCAAGGGCATTGCTCGAGACTCTAGCGGTAACATCTTTTATACCGATAACAGCCAACACACGGTGATGAAGGTTACGGCAAGCGGAGAAGTTTCGTTGGTCGCAGGAGACACGGGGACTTCGGGGTCGAGTCTGGGAACGGGTGCCGCAGCGAATTTCAACTCGCCGTCAGGCCTAGCTATCGACTCGAGTGGGAACCTTTTTGTTGCAGATATGGGCAACAACCAGATCCGCAAAGTGACCCCAGCGGGTGTAGTCACTATTGCCGCCGGTACAACAGGTGGTTACCTCGACGGCGTGGTCGCGAGTGCTAAGTTAAATCAACCCTCGGATCTGGTTTTTGATGCGAGCGGGAATATGTATGTTTCGGACCAGGGCAATAGCCTGATCCGCAAAATCACTCCGGGCGGCGTAGTTTCTACCTTTGTCGGTTCGTTTGGGGCGCAAGGCTGGATCGATGGTACTGGCACCGATGCTGTTATCAACGCACCTCAGGCCATGGCGATGGATAGTTCCGGCGACTTTATGTTGTGCGATTATTCGAACTACCTCATGCGAAAAATCACCGCTGCAGGAGTGGTAACGACTGTAGCTGGGTTGGGAGGCCTTAGTGGGGGGATGGATGGAACTGGTCCGAATGCGCGCTTGTATAGCAGTTCAGGCATCGCTTCGGATGGGGGATCCGGCTTCTACATGGTCGACAATCAGTTAAATACCATTCGAAAAGTGACGTCAGATGGCACCGTCACTACCGTTGCTGGCCCGTGGGATATTTTCAACTCCGCCCATGGTTATGTCGATGGCGTGGGGAGTGCGGCCAGATTCTACGGCCTCTACCGCATCGTCGGAGATGGCTCGGGGAATTACTATGTCACCGATTCGGGAAACCATGCGATTCGAAAAGTGAGCGGGTTGTAATACCCTAAGCTTGGTGAATTGCTTCCTCTGTGCGTAATGGGCGACCGGTCTCCCAGGTTTTGGGGGCCCGGTTGCCGTGTATTTGGCCCACGAGGTACAGCGGCCGTTGTTTCACTTCATCATAAATCCGCGCGATGTATTCGCCGATGAGGCCGAGGCACAGAAGCTGAAGCCCGCTTCCAAACGCCACGGCTGTCATCAGAGAAGCCCAACCGGGGATAGCGGCATTGGTGAAAATCTTAATCCCGATAAACGCGAGCCCCGCGGCTAACGAAGTCGCCGAAGCGGCTAGACCAAAGAAGGAAACCAAGCGGATCGGAAAATTCGAAAAGCTCAATAGGGCGGTAACCGCCAGCTGGATCAAGCCCCAAGACCCCACGCGCGATTCCCCATGCAAGCGCGCGCCGCGATCGATTTTCACCGCCTTTATTGGCCCAGAGACATACGCCACGAGTCCCGGCAGGTAGCGATTGCGTTCAGGCAAATCGCGCAAGCGCTGCACGACGCTGCGATCGAGTAGGCAATGGGTGCCGAAATTCAAAGGCGGTAAGGACTTCGCTGTTTTGTGCAGCAGGAAGTAAAACGCTTGGAAGAGAAAACGCGTCTTTTCTTTGCGCTCCCCGCGTTCCACCACGACTGTCTTCGCGCCGCCTTTCCAGGCTTCAAACAAAGGTACGATCGCATCCGGTGAATCTTGGAGGTCGGCGTCCATGATCACGAGGATGTCGCCGAAGAAATGATCTAAGCCGCAGGCGAGAGCCGCGCTATGGCCGAAGTTGTGGATTAAGTTCACGACCCGCACATTGCTGCGGTGTTGGGCCAGGCTCTCTAGAAGCTCCGCGGAACCGTCCGAGGATCCATCATTCACGAAGAGGTAGTGCACATCCGCTTCGCCTATAAGAGCGGCAGCGGATTTATCGAGAGCGGCAACAAGCGGCCCTAGATTCAAGGTCTCGTTATAGATCGGCAGCAAGATCTCGATGCGCGGTCTGTTCTTCATGAATGTTCCTGGGTGGCGCCCCAGACTGCAGGCTTTGCGCTATTTTAACTTGGAACGGGTTCGGTCGAAAGCACTTCGGAAACGATGACGCCATCGGAGAGGCGTGTGTGGAGCTTCTGGCCCGGCTTAGCGAGTGACGCGCTGCGGAGTATGGCGCCGTCCACAGAAGCCAGGGCGAAGCCGCGCGAAAGCACGCGCAGCGGGGAAAGCGCATCGAGTTTGCCGGAAGCCCGGCTGGTGCGCTCTTGTTTGCGGCGGAGCGCTTGCGCGATGGAGAGCTTCAAGCGTGCATCGGTGCTTGTGAAACTTTGGCGCAAAAGTGCCAGGCGTTGGCCGGGGCTCACCAGGCGCCGCCCCATTTGGCTCAGGCGCAGGCGACTGCTTTGGAGTCCGTGGCGCAACGGCGAGAGTAGGCGCTTCTCCAACGCCTCGACTTGAAAAACCAGATCTTCTTTGCGGGGCACGGCGATTTCGGCTGCCGCCGAAGGTGTGGGCGCGCGCAAGTCCGCGACAAAATCTGCGATCGTAAAATCCGTTTCATGGCCCACGGCCGAAATCGTGGGAACGGGGCAGGCCGCAATCGCGCGCGCCACGCTCTCCTCGTTAAATGGCCAGAGATCTTCTAAAGAGCCACCACCGCGGCCTGCGATCAGCACTTCGATGGCTTTGTCTGGGTGATGGGTGTTCCACCAAGTGACTTGTTCAAAGGCCGCCACGATTTCCGGTGCGGCCTTCGCGCCTTGCACGGAAGCCGGGAAAATATAGATCTCGCGATCGGCAAAACGGCGCGACAGAACATTCAAAATATCGCGGACGGCTGCACCGGTGGGGGAGGTCAAAATCCCAATACGCCGGGGCAGCGTCGGGAGGGGGCGTTTGCGTTCAGCCGAAAACAGGCCTTCCTCAGCGAGCTTAGCTTTGAGCTGTTCAAAAGCGGCCTGGAGCGCTCCGGATCCCACGGGTTCTACGGCATCGCCCACGAGCTGGTATTCCCCGCGCGGTTCGTAAACGGAAATCCGCCCATGGACCAGGACTTCCATCCCGTCCTCGAGTGCAAACTTGAGCTTGGATAGGGCCGGCCGGAAAATGCAGATGCGCATTGAAGCGCCGGCGTCTTTCAGCACGAGATACGCATGGCCCGAGGCTGGTTTGCGGTAATTGCTAATCTCCCCACGCACCCAAACATCGAAAAAAGTACCTTCGACATGGCCCCGCAGCCGCCGTGTGAGCTGGGAAACAGTAGGAACCCGCAGTTTCCAGTCCTGGGGAAGGCCCATCGGGGTCGGGCGGTTTTCGGTGGGGGTGAGGTCCATTCCTTTGGAAGTATGCGGCGTGGCGGCGGTTGGCAAGGTGTGGTACCGCTTTAGGAAAGGAGAGAACGATGCTACTTCGCCGGTTTGCTTTGTCCCTTGGCCTTTTCGCGGGTTTGGTGGGGGTTGCCCAGGAGCCAGCGGCTCCTCCGGTCGATCCTGTGGAAGCCCTTTTTCAATCTATCGAGACTGCAAAGCCGGAACCCTTTCTGGCAGACGTAAAACTGCTACTCCAAGACAAGAAGCTCAGTGAGCAGACCGCTGTGAAGGCGATTGTGGATTACGTTTTGAACCAGTGTGCAGATGATTCAGAAGGCGCACGCAAGACGGCTTCCTTGGCAGCGGAGATTTTGCCTGAACACCCCGTTTTCAACCTGCTGGCGGATGCATTTCAAGATGTCGGCGAGGCGGTGGAGTTGTCTGGCCCTCTCATGGATGGCACGGACTTCGATATTTCCAGCTTGAACGGCAAAGTCGTCGTAATTGATTTCTGGGCGACGTGGTGTGGCCCGTGCACGCAGATGACCCCGGCCCTTCGGCGGCTTTATTCGCGTTACAAGGACAAAGGTGTTGAGTTCGTTGGCGTTAGCCAGGACTCCAATGTCAGTGCTTTGCGCAACTACGTGCACAAAAACACCAAGGATAGAAATGGCCAGGACTTGGCCGATCCCATGACGTGGCCGCAGATTTTCCACACGGATCAAGCTTCGCAGCGTGGGGCGACCCGCCGTTTCCGCGTAAGCGGAATCCCGGCCCTTTTCGTCGTGAACAAAGACGGCACGCTTGCGACACTGCGGTTGGGTAGCACTCAACAAGTCGAACGCGCCATCGTTAAGGCATTGGCGAAGTAGGCTCGGGCCAGTAGACTTGTTGCCATGGAAATCTGGCGCAAGTGCAGCAGCTGTAAAAAAGACATTCCTTTGGGCGGGCGTTATTACGCCTGCTCGGTTTCGACTTGCCAGTCGAAAGTAACGAACTATGCGTTCTGTAGCGTGGGGTGCTGGGACGCCCATGTGCCGGTGGAGCGGCACCGTCCTGACAGCGCTGGCGCGCTAGAGCGCACCGCCCCACGGACTCCAGAGGCGCCGGCACCTGTGAAGCGCATCATTACTTCAGCTCCGGGGGCAGCTGCGGCTTCGGGGGGATCGACGAGTGTGGACGAAGAAGTCCTCGTTGTTGTTTCCAAGGTACGTAAGTACGTGTCGGAGCGGTCCGGGATGAATACCAGCGCCAGTGTTTACGATGTGCTGACGGACAAGATCAAAGGCCTCTGCGACCGCGCGATCGATCAAGCACGGGCGGATGGCCGCAAGACGCTCATGGATCGCGATTTTTAGAACGGCTTTAGCACGACCAAGAAGACAATCAGAATCAAGAGCAACGTCGGCACCTCATTGAGGATGCGGAACGTCTTCGTCGAGGTTTTGCACGTGCCGGCCGCGAGCTGGCGCATATAGCGCTTCGCGAAGAACGTGTAGTGCAGAAGCCCCATCACCAGAAGCAGCTTCGCATGCATCCAAGGGGCCTTAAGTAAATCCGGCGCCAGGTAAAGCATCCAAAACCCAAATACCAAAGCCGCTACCGCCGCCGGGCGCGTGATGTACTGGAACAAGCGCAATTCCATGATCTCGAACCGCTTCTTCACCACGGCTTCCGTTTCCTGCGAGTGGTACACAAAAAGCCGGTAGAGATAGAGCACGCCCGCCATCCAGGCGACGATGCTAATGATGTGTAAGCTCTTAGAAACGAGGTAGAGGTTGCCCATGCCGCTTCGTCGCCCGCGGTCAGAGGAATGTCAAGTGAACGGGAAGTCCGTGTTGTCGCCTAAAGGCCGTGGTGTGCGCGATTGCAGTTTGCGCTTGAGGAATTCGACTTCGTACTTGCGCGTGGGTTGCGTGGCCATCGTTTCTTTCACCTTTTCGAAGGCGTGAATGACGGTGGCGTGGTCGCGGTCGAATGTTTTGCCGATTTCTTCGAGCGAGAGCAGTGTTGCCATGCGGGCGAGGTACATCGCTACCTGACGCGCCCAGTTGGTTGTGCCTTTGCGCGATTTAGAAACGAGTTCCGACCGAGGAACGCCGAGGTGGTGTTCCACAAGCGAAACGATTTCTGACATCGTAATGGCTTCGCGGGGGGCATCGTGCCCGATGGACTCCTCCGCCAAGAACTCACCCGTGAGGGGGCGATTCTCTAGCTTGCACTGTAAGTGCACGCGCAAGAGAGTGCCCATCAGCTCCCGGATGTCTTTCTGGCCCTTGTCGGCCAGTGAACGTACGACCGGGCCATCAATCGCGATGTGGTTATGCGCCGCAAAGCGGTTGAGCAATTCCACCTTCTCTTCGAAGGCCAACGGCTTGATTTCCGCCGTAACGCCCGAAGTGAGCCGCGATTTCAAGGGCTCGAGGAAGTTTTCCAGCCGCCCGGGCGAAACCGCCGAAGTGAAGGCAATGCGGCCCCCACGCGCGACGATCTCGTTAAAGATGTGCAGCAAGACTTCTTGGGTGCTGCTTTTCTTTTCCAGGCCGTGGATATCATCGAAAAGCAGTACGTCGGTTCTTTCGGCGTACGTCTTTTTAAAGTCCAGCAGATCTTTTGACCGGATGTGCTGGACGTACTCGTACGTGAATGACTCCGCGTTTGTATAGCGGATGCGCAATTCGGGAGACCGCCTATGCAGCTTAGTGGCGAGCTCTGATAGCAAATGCGTTTTGCCCATGCCCACTCCGCCCAGAATAACGAGCGGGTTGAACACCATTTCACGCGATTCCGCGAACATGCCCATGCATTGATAGGCAACGCGGTTAAACGGTAATTCGAAGAGAGGGTGGTGGAACGGAGGTATTTGAGGCGCCTCGGGAAGGGCCTCGGGTTCAGGGGCTTTCTCCTCAGCCGTGATCAAGCGCAGCGGTGGGCGCTCCGGAACAACGGGAGCCGTCGACGCCTTGGGTATAGCGGCTTGGGCTGCTTGTTCGTTTTCTTCACGGATTTGGATTTCAAACTCGAGTTGGAGCGAAGATCCGCATTGGTTCTGGATGGCGCGGCGGATTTGCTCGGCGTAATGGTTGCGTAACCAGTCTTCGTGGAAGCGGCTGGGAACTCCTAAGACCACACTGGTGGCGTTGCTTCGAATAAACTCCACCGGCGAGAACCAGTTTTGAAACTGGGTCTGGGGGAGTGATTCCCTAATGGAATTTATCGCGGCGTCCCAATCAAGCTGCATGTTACCCAATACGCAAACCGTGTTTATATCGGTAGCCCGGGGATTTGGACAAACTCGGCTGGATTGCTGAATCTCACCACTCGATCGAGTGTTTATCCACAGGCGTAAATGGTTGAAACTGCATGGGTTGACGTGTGGTGTTGTGCGAAGATCCTTATGGGTGGCGGTTCTCGCATTTCGATTTTGTTAGCTTCGTGATTACAGTGAGTTACGGATCTTATCCACAGCCTGTGGATGAATTAAAAGTCCTTCTTTTCCGCTTTTATCTGCGTTTTTTAGCGATTTTCAGTTTTGTGTGAGCTTTTCCATCCAAAAACGCAAACGCGATTTCGGCGGAGATGCGGCTCACCCGTTCTGCGTTGTCCAGGGCCGGTGCGCCCTCGGCAAGCTCGAGGTAGCGCACGCCCGGAATCTCGCCCGCGGCCCGTGCAAACTGGCAAAGTTCCCAGGCCGAAAACCCTAGAACGGGCGCGGCGCTCGTTCCTTCTGCTTCGCAACAGCTATCGAGATCGATCGTCACGCCCACGTTTGGGCAACGGCTCGCCAATTTTTTCAAAAGGCCGCGGTAAAACGCCAGTGCGCTGGGTTTGGAGCGGATTGTTTCTAAGGTTTGGATTGAAACGCCCTGTCTCTGGCAAAACTCCCAGCTGGTTTTCGAATTGCGGTTGGCGCGGGCGCCAAACTGCACCAGATCCTGGCCTTTCAAGGCACCGGATTCCAAGAGTTCGCGGAATGGATTGCCACTATGCAACCCGCTGCCTTCGCGTTCGCGCGTATCTAAGTGGGGATCGATATTCAAAAGGCCCCAACGCGCGCGAGGCGCGCTCGAGCGAAAACCTTTGAAGCTAGGGGCGGCAAAGTCATGGCCTCCGCCGATCAAGATGCCTAGAGCCCCCTGTGCCGCAATTTCCGCGGCATTGCCTTCAGCAATCGCGTGTGTCTCTTGAATGCCCGTGACGACGTGGGAATTGCCCCAGTCCTGAAGTGCCACGCGGCCGGACCATTCGAAATCTGCGGGTGGGGTGAGTTTATAAAAGTGTTTGCGGAAACCATCTGGCCCTGCCGCAGCACCTGCGCGCCCACGGTTTAGCCGCACGCCCTGATCGTCGGGGTAACCCAGGATGACAAAAGTCTGCCGCGCCGGTGCCGCAGAGTTCACCCATTCGCCCAAGCGCATATCGCCAGGGCGGCCGCGGAAAAAGAGTTCAGCAGGAGCCGGTGTGCGTCGGTTCATGGCGAACAATTTACTCCTAGTTGTTCTGATCGGCAGCAGTATAATCCGAGACGGGGGGAATATGGGCGCACAGGTCTGGCTTTTGGGGTTTGCCTGCTTTCTGGTTTTGTTTGCGTACCTGCCGCTTGCGGCTTTGTTTTCCTGGGTGGGCTTTTACCCTGGGCCCAGGATGTTGACTCCCGGGCCGCTCTGGATGTTTGCCGGCGCTTTGCCGGTGCTGGTCTTGGTGGTGCACCGCGCGCTCGTTGCGCCTTTCACGAATGCACATTTACTCAAAAAGGCGATGCCACTGCGCAAGCTCCTCCCCATCGTCGCACTCTGGGTGCTTCCGATCGCGAGCTTTGCGTATTGGGTGGGGGATTACCGTTTAGCCGTCCACGCTTTGGATATCTCGCTGCTGCTCTTTGCGGCGTTCGCCATTCCAGTGGCGCTATTCTGGCGCACGGGTGAACGCGGGATTCTCTCGATTGGTATTGGGCTTTTCGTCTTCGCGAGTCTGTTTGTCGTAGACGATATCTTAGGCCCCTTATCGCCCCTTTGGGTTTACGCCGCGGAAGGCACGCAGGTCTATACCGTGCGCACGCTCTGTTGTGGCTTGGCCGTGGCGCTGGCGATCTTTAGCCCGCTCTCGCGTTCCGCGCGCGCGACGGCGCTCAATGGTTTGTACCGCCTGGCTCTCGGATTTCTCGCTCTAGGAAGTGCGGGCGCTGCGGTGGCGGCGTGGTTTGGGGATTCCACAGCCGCTGGTTTGGTTTCGCCGAATCTCAACGCCATTGGTTACCTAGGGCTGTTGTATTTCTATGGACGCATGGATGTCTTTGGACAGAAGGCGTTTTTGTTGGTCTCGGGAGTGGTGCAGGGTGCTCTGATGGCTCAAGCGCTGTTTATTTTCTGGAGCGCAGACGCTTCGGTTGAAGCGCAGCTAACGCTCTTCACTAACACCTTGGGCGTTTTCTTAAATGCTTGGGAAGTGCGGCGCCGCTTGCGTCTCGCGCGCGAAGGCCGCGACTTTATTTCTCGGGTACGCAGCGCGCCGGTTCCGTCAGACGCACATTGAGCCGCGTCTGCACCTTTTGCTTGAGCGAAAGGCCTTTTACCGGGACCAGGTTCTGGCAGTTCAAAGAAACCTGAAGCGCTTTTTCCTCGCG
>JAIEOG010000055.1 GCA_019750655.1 bacterium | reverse complement strand
TGGCTTCCACTGCCGAAACGGCGGCTGTGGCATTCCGCAAGCGGTCTTCGAGCGATTCCATTTCCAACTCTAGGGCATCGTTCTTCCGCTTGAGTTCCAGCACGTGCTTGTCTTTGGAGTCAAGCAGGGCTTGCGTGTCGCGTTTGAGAAGTTCGTATTTGTTCTCAAGCTCACGTTCTTTGAGCTTGATGCGCTTTAAGTCTTCGCGGACTTTGTCTTTCCACTCTTCGCGTTTGCGATCGAGTTCCTGGTATTCCGCGGAAACATTGCCGGAGCGCTGGATTTGGTCTTCGTACTCGTTTTTTAGGCGAGTGAGGTCTTCTTGGTGCTTCCTTTGGTGCTCGGTGAGATCGTGGCGAGCGGCTTCTTCACGGCGCCGGGTAGTTTCTAGCTCCGTGACGAGTTCATGGTTCTTGCCCGTCGAGGTTTGGAGTTGGGCGGTGAGGCGGCGCACGACGGTTTGAAACTGTTTTTGCTGTTCTTTGAGATCGCGCGATTCGGCTTCTTTCAGCGCGATGTACTTGCGCAAGACTTCGATCTGATTCGTAGACAGATCACTTTGCGCAGGCGCGCGGCTGATGTCATCGATTTGCGGCTGGAGCAGATTGATTTCCTGCTGCAGCGGCGAGGGCGCTGGCGCAGGTTCCCGCTCGCGCTGGTAGGATGGCTCTACCGGCGTATCGAGATCGATCGTGAAGACCGGTTCGAGTTTGGTTTTGGAATCGTTGTCGCCCACAGGCCCGTGCTCTCCCGATTAAGTATCGGTAAAAACAGGCGAGTGATTGATAGGCGCCGCGTTATGCGGTGCTCACCATTGACGCAGCCCGTTAATGAGCACGGCCAGCACTGCAATCGGCGTGATCCAGCGCGCGCACCAGAGCAAGACCTGCGTCCAGAACCGATTTTTTCCGCCCATCGTAGCTTTCACTGCGGGTTTGCCCAGCACCCAACCATAGAACACGATGATTAGCAGCCCGCCCAAGGGGAGACAGAGGTTCGACGTCAGCTTGTCCAGAAAATCGAAGAAGATGTGCTTTCCGATCTTCCAGTTTTCGAGCTTATTGAACGAGAGCGCGCAAACGCAGCCAATGGCAAACGCCAAAAACCCGCTGCCCAGCGCGATGCCCGTGCGCGAACCTTTTTTACGATCTACCCAATAGGCAATCACGGGTTCGAGCATCGATATCGACGAGGTCAACGCCGCAAAGGCGACGAGCACGAAAAACGCCACTGATACCCAATACCCGCCCGGCATTTGGGCGAAGAGGTTGGGGAGTGTTTGGAACATCAGCGTGGGTCCTGCTTCGGGTTGCCCGCCGTAACTAAACACTGCCGCCAAAGTGACGACGCCCGCAATCAGCGCAATGACTGTATCCAACGCGACGACCGTCAAAGCGACGGGCACGAGTGGCTGATCTTTTTTCGTGTAACTGCCGTAGGTGATGATCGCGCCAATCCCCAGACTCAAGGTGAAGAACGAATGCCCCATCGCTTGGAGCAAGCCTTCGGCACTCAAGCCCGCGAAATTCGGCTTCAGCAGAAAATCCAAAGCCGCGCCAAAGCCCGGCAGAAAAGCAGAACGCACCAGCAACGCCAAAAGGATGAGGATCAAGCCCGGCATCATAATCTTATTGCAGCGTTCAATCCCCGCGCTAACACCGCCGAGCAAGATCCCGACAGTGGCGACCATGAAGAGCGCATGCCAGAAAATCATTTTCCCTGGGTTCGCCATGAGCGCGCCTAGATGCTGTTTGGTTTGCTCCGGATCAAAACCGTGGAATGTTCCTTGGATCGATTCCCAGAGGTAGTGCAGCACCCAACCGCCGACGACGCTGTAAAAACACAGAATCAAAAAGCCGGCGATGAGTCCCAGCCAGCCGACGGCCGACCAAGGGGTGCGGCGGCCTGCGAGCTGTTCGAAAGCTTGCACCGGGTTGCGCTGAGAAGTCCGGCCAATATAGAGCTCCGCGAGGAAGACGGGGATGCCGGTGAGGGCGATGGCCAGGAGGTACATCAGCACGAACGCGCTGCCGCCGTACTTGCCGGTGATGTAGGGGAATTTCCAAATATTTCCAAGACCTACGGCAGAACCCGCAGTCACCATTACGAAACCAAAACGGCTCGCCCAATGCGCTCGCGCCATACCAAGCCTCCTCATGTATTGACCAGCAAAAACACCTATTTAACCACGATCTTGTGCCAGACGCATGTGAGTATTGATCAGCCGGGCGGAATATGGTCTTTTAGACCCTTATTGGAGGTAAACATGCGTACGTTGATTTTGGGGCTCGGGATTCTTTTTTCTCTCCCGGTAATGGCTGAGGACTTCGATGAAGTCGGTGGCATTGCGGATGAGACGTACGAATCCGACGGTTACCTCGTCGAAGTCGGGCCAGGCGCTCGGGCAAAGTTCGAGAGACTAGTGGGTGCACCTGAGTGGGAAGATAAATCCCCCGATCACAAGATCCGTTGCCGCCAAGGGACTGGTTACAACTGCTGCTACCAGTACCAACCATTCGATGAATGGAAGTGCATGACCCCGATCAAAAAGTAATTTCGAAAAATCAGAATTTGTTTTTGACGAGGCGCGGCGGTCGTTTTTGATCGCCGCGCCTTTTCATTTCCGCTAAATTGCCCACAACTTGGAGGAATCATCATGAAGCACATTGCATCTGTTTTCTTAACTCTAGCTGTAGCCGCACAAGCGGTGGCTGCTGCTCCCTCGCGTGGCACAGCCGCAGCGCCCCCCGCAGGTAAATCCGTTTTTGTTGGCGCGGCTATCGACGGTTTGCACAGCGGAAACAGCACAGTTCCTGCTTTCACGGCGATGTTCTTGCTGAGCGACAAAACGTCTCTGCAAACGTACCTGTCCATGCCCTCTGTGACCCCGACGTTCAAAATCGGCGGCGGCGCGAACCTCAAGTACGCAATCGTCGGTGACGTTCTGAGAGGCTTGCACTTCGGCGCGGGCGTCGGCTTGGGCACGAACGGCAACTTCTTCATCAACGTGGCTCCGATCTTGGGCATCCACTTTGAACTCGTGGACCGCGTGATTGTGAGCTTGGAGTCTGGAGTTGGCTTGTTCATTCAGCCCTCTGGCACTCCGACGGTCGACGTCCAGGTGGGCGGTTTCTCGCCTAACTTCGGCGCCAGCATCGTTCTCGGCTTGTAAGCCTATTGAGCTGCCAAGCGGTGAAGACCTCGTCTGTGATAAGATGAGGTGTCTTCACCGCTTAGGCACTCACAATGTCCCAATCTTCTTCTTCCCGAAATTTTGGCCTCGATCTCTTGCGGGCCTGCGCCATTTTCCTAGTCATCGGTTCCCACGCTACCTACACCGTCACACAGAGCAATTTTTTCTTAGCGACACTGAGCCACTGTTTAGGCGCTTGGGGCGTGGAGCTTTTCTTCGTGCTGAGTGGCTATTTGATTGGGCAGGTGCTGCTAAAGATTCTCGATAAAGCCCCAGTTCTGGATGGGCGCACCCTGGGGCATTTCTATGTGCGCCGCTGGTTGCGCACTCTGCCCAACTACTACTTGGTTCTAGCACTCGCCCTTTGGTTGTACGCGTCGTCAACGGGAGGTCTGCCGAGGGGTTGGGAGAGTTACCTCACCTTCACCCAGAACCTCCTGGATAGCAGGGTGGGGTTCTTTGGCCACTCCTGGAGTCTCGCGGTGGAGGAGTGGTTTTACCTTCTATTCCCGCTCGTGCTTTTCAGTCTCGCGCGGTTCTTCTCCCGGCGTCAGGCTTTGTGGACCACGCTAGCGCTGTTCCTGCTTGTGCCATTGCTCTGCCGGTGGGCCCTAGCTTCGCAGCTGGGCGCTTCTCCGTTTCGTATGCTGCAAAAGGCCGCTCTCTTGCGGTTGGATTCTATTATTTATGGTGTTTGCGGGGCTGCCTGTGCGCGCTACTTCCCGGGTACTTGGGTGAGTCTGCGGCGTTTCGGTTGGGCGCCCGCATTCGCGATGCTTTTGATCTTGGGCCTTGGCTTTCATGCGAGTTTAGAAATGCGCGGAGCTTGGGCGGCTGTCTGGGTTTTCCCCCTGACGTCTATTGCCTTTCTTCTGCTCGTGCCACGAGCTGAGACGCTGGCGCGGCCCGCAGTGAAAGCTGTGGAGCAGCTCGTGACGTGGGTGAGTTTGACGTCTTATTCGGCGTACCTTCTGCACCCGATCTTCCAAGTGGAGTTTGCGCGGTTATTTAACGCTGCTTACACGTTGCCTCTAGCGGCAGTGGTGAAGCCTGTGTCTTGGTTTGTTTTCATTGGAGCGGCATCGTGGTTGCTCTACCGTTATTTTGAATCGCCCATCCTGCGTTGGCGCGATCGTGTGGCCGCTTAGGCCCAACCCCAGAGGCGCAGGCCTTGGACGGCGGCGACGGCTACTGCATAAGCGAAGAGATTAAAGCCTACGAGCTGCAGCAGGGGGTATCTCCACCCACCAAATTCTCGGCTGGCGACAGCTACTGTCGCCATACACTGCAAAGCGATTAAGAAGAAGAGCATCAGCCCGACGGTGCTCGCGGGCGTGAAGAGTGCGCTGCCATCCGAAAGCGTCGCGGTGCGCATGCTTTCTAGCAGGGAGGGGAAATCCTGATCGGTGTCTTTCTCCGATGTCTGCAGGACTAAGCCCAGCGAACCTACAAACACTTCTCGGGCTGCAAATGCAGAGACCAGCGCCACGCCCGTGCGCCAATCGCCGCCCATCGGTGCCATCACAGGATCTAGAACTTGCCCAACATGCGCGGCGTAACTCTCGCGCAATTTCTCCGAGGGAGTCGCCGCATCATAGTGCGGGAAAGTCATCGCTGCCCAAAGCCCGACTGCGAAAACGAAAATCGCCGGCCCCGCTTTTTGCAGATAGCTCTTGGTGCGGGCGACAACTTGGTTGAAGACGCCCAAAGCGTTCGGCCGACGGTAGTAGGGCAGCTCTAGGACAAAAAATGATCCGGCTTCGCGAGGGAGGAATCGGTTTACTACGGCGGCCACCACCGCTCCCACTACTAGGCTCGCGAAATAAAGAGCCGCTAGAGCTACGCCGGGTTTCCACGCCGGCTCACCCCAGAATAAGAAAGCGAGTAGCAGTGAGTAGACCGGCAAGCGCGCGCTGCAACTCATGAGCGGAATAATCCAGAGGGTAATCCAGCGTTCCCGCCGGTTCGGAATCGTGCGTGCGGCAAGCATCGCGGGGATCGCGCAGGCATAACCCGACAGCAAAGGCACAAAAGATCGCCCATTGAGCCCGAGTTTCGCCATGGGGCGATCGACGAGTGTCGCTGCGCGGGCCAGGTAGCCCGTGTCCTCCAATAGAGTGATGGCAAGAAACAGGATCGCAATCTGGGGCACGAAAGTCAGAATCGCACCCAGGCTTAAGATCAAGCCATTCGCTAAGAAGTCGGCCCACAGGGTGCTGCCCCAGTGCTCGAGTACCCAAGCCGCGAGACCATCAAAGCCATTGCTAATCCAATCCATCGCGGGAGCTGCGAGCCAGAAAATTCCTGTGAAGAGCAGCGCCATGATCGCCGCAAAGCAGACAACACCCGCTACGGGGTGCAAGAGCACGCGATCGATTGCGCGCGTGCGCTCGGCGAGGGTTTTGAGTGGTTGAGGGCCCATGGGCCGTCGGACGCGTTCTAAAATATCGCCCGACCACTTTCGTTCTGCTTCCTGACGTGCCGTTGACCATGGGGCGGGTACTACGGCCGTGTGGGGTTTCTGTGCGGCGGTTTGGAGGGCTTGCACCAAAGCGCTGATGCCCTCTCCATTTTTCGCGTGCACGGTGACTACAGGCACGCCGAGTAGGCGGCCGAGTTCCGCAGTGTCGACGGACCAGCCGTCTTTCTCGTGAAGATCTTTCATCGTGATCGCAAGGACCACGGGAAAGCCGCTTTCCGCCACTTGGCGTACAAGGGGGAGATGGCGGGAAAGCTGGGTCGCATCCGCGACGAGTAGGCATGCCGCCGGGCGTTCGCGATCCGTCGCGAAAAGCACATCGAGCGTTAGCTGCTCGTCCACGCTCTTGGGCGTGAGGCTATAGACGCCGGGCGTGTCCGCCATGCGCAGATCGACTGCGAGACTGCGGCGCGCCGCGCCCACGGTGTATTCGACAGTCGCTCCTGGGTAATTCACAGGGTGCCCGCCGACGCCGGTGAGCGCATTGAAAAGTGTGGTTTTGCCCGAGTTCGGCGGACCCACTAAGGCGATGAGGGGCATCACACGGCTAGACATTGCGCCTCTTCGATACGGAGGGCGACCGTGATGCCGCGGACTTGGAAAAGCCAAGGTCCGCCTAGCGGTGCTCGGCCTAAGAAGACAAACTCCTCCCCCGGGAGAAATCCGATTTCATAGAGGCGTTCAACCAAAACGGAAGGGCCTTCAAGGGCTCGCAGAAGGCTGCGTGTCCCAGCGGTTTGTTTGTCAAATGGGGCCATAATCAGACCCCGTCTGAATACCACTCAGCCAGACGCTCGGTCAAACGAGCGTCTGGCCCTTAGCCTTAGCCTTCGCCTTAGGGGGCCTAATCTCAGAGCGTATCCCAGCGATACCCCTCTTTTTCGACCGCAGCATCGGCAAGAGACTTGATGAGCTCGTCATCGTTTTCGTCAATTTTGCCGAAGTTCGAAGACGTGCGGCGCCGGACCTGGCCCGAGAAGACGGTCAGGATCTGCTTTTCTTCCGTGCAGGCCGCCGAGCCTTTTTCTTCGATGAGCGCTGTGACGCGGCTGATCGTACAAGCCAGAGCGAAGAGATCGATCATCACATCGGCCAAGCGCCGAGTAGCGAATTGGCGATCGATGATCTTTTTGCCGTGTTTGCGCAGGAGCTTATCAGCAAACGTCGCAAGCTCGCGAGTCGCCTCGTTGAAAATCGCTGTCGCGGCTTTGAGCTCGGGATTGGCTTTAGTAATCGTGTCGCTTCCCACGCCCGTGGCGTTCGCCATACGCCGGCGCGCGTACTCGGACAGGAGCCCGAAGCCTTTAATCGGATCGGTAAACACATTGCCTAAGGACGAGGACAGTTCTTTTAGCTGGTGCCCGACGTCATTCATCGCAGTGAGCGCGATGAAGAGACGTAGGATATCGTTCGTGCCTTCGAAAATGCGGTTGATGCGGCAGTCGCGCATCATGCGCTCATAGGGGAACTCGCGCATGAAACCATTGCCGCCCGCGATCTGGAGCGCTTCATCGAGCGTGCGCCAGAGCGCTTCCGTCGAGAAAACTTTGCTGATGGCTGCTTCAACCGCATAGTCTTTGTAGCCTTGATCGACGAAGCCCGCGACCATCGAGACGGTCGATTCAGCGGCGAAGCATTCAACGACCATGTGGCCGAGCTTTTGTTTGACCAAGCCGAATTCGGAAATCGGTTGGCCAAATTGCACGCGCTGTTTGGCTTGTTTAGTGGCGAGTTCGATGGCTTTTTTCATTCCACCGACGGAGCCTCCGCCCAAGCCCGTGCGGCCGGAATTGAGAACCGCCATGGCGACTTTGAAGCCTTTGCCCACTTCGCCGAGCACGTGCTCATCGCCGACTGTGACATTTTCCATGAGCACTGTCGTCGTGGAGCTCGCGCGGATCCCCATCTTGTCTTCGTGCGGTCCGGTTTTCACACCGGGCATGTCACGGGTGACAATGAAGGCCGTCATCTTGCCTTCTTTAGTGTCTGTCTTTGCAAACACCGTGAAGAAATCCGCGATACCGCCGTTAGTGATCCAAAGTTTGTCGCCGTTGAGGATCCATTTATCGCCTTGGCGTGTGGCGGTGGTTTTGATCGAGGCCGCGTCAGAGCCCGAGCCTGGTTCAGTCAGGCAGAACGCGGCGATCATTTTGCCGGTAGCCAGGTCTGGCATGTAACGCTGCTTCTGCGCGTCGGTGCCGAAGAGCAAGAGCCCGCGCATCCCAATCGAGCTGTGCGCGCCGGCGGTGATCGCAATAGAAGACTCGTGCTTCGCGAGTTCCTGCATGGTACGCGAGTACGCAGTGGAGGAGAGCCCCATGCCGCCATACGTTTCGGGGATCACAAAACTGAAGAGCCCGAATTCGCGCATCTGCTGCACGAACTCGGCGGGCATATGTCCCTTTTCGTCCCACTCACGGAATTCTTTTTCTCGGCCTTTAAGCCATGCGTCAAAGCTGTCGAAGACAGCCCGGAGCGTTTCGGATTCCTCCGCTTTCATTTTGGGGAAGGGGAAGATCATTTCCTCGACAACCTCACCCAAGCAAAGAGAACGCATGAAGCTAGTGGATTTATCCATTGAAACCTCCGGCAAGGATTCTACCACTGCCGTCTGGTAGAATAAAAAGAATGCTGCCACTAAAGCTTGTGCTCTTTCTGGCTGCTGCCGTGGCATCGGCGCACCAGTCGGGCGAGGATGAAAACAAAGATCCCGTTACGAAGGAGTGCGAACCTGCCATTGCAGCGCAGGGGAGAGGGCACGCTCTGCCGCCGTTGCCTCAACGAGCTAAGATCCCTCTTGCCTCCGAGCTCCGATCCGTTGGCCAGATCGTTAAGCCGGGAGAAAAACTGCCAGCACACATCTCCGATGGGTTCTACGTCTATATCGTCGCGAGAGCCGGAGACAAAGAATACGTGGTTTGGAACGAACGCGCGGTCGTTCCCCGCTCCGGGGATTCTCCGGATATCTTTCTCGCGAATCACCCGGCAATGAAGCAGAAGCTCGAGGAAATGCTAGGCGAGAGCGTGGAATTGGTAGGCGCTGGCGAATGGCAGACCCTTAACGCAAAGACGAGTCTCTTCAGCAATAAATCGGGGCGATTTTTCCCGACGACAGCGCATCTAACGCACTCAGAGGAGGCGCTCTCTAAAGCAGGGCTGCCGTTTTTGCCGAACACGCGGCGTCACGACTACTCACACGAAGACCTGATCAAATTCGCGGAGAAGACCCACGAAGATGCCGAGCTCCTTTCAAAGATCATTGTTCAAGTACGCCAAGTACCGGGGCTGAAAAAACGCGCAGACGAGCTGGCACAGGTCTACCGCGAGCAATGGGTGGCGCTACCAGACAAGCACTCTCAAAACTGGCCCGGCGGTTTTGATGTGGAATCCATCTTTTCCGCGGTGCAAAAGGTGCAGGAACAGCAAATCAAGGCGGGCCAGCGTGCAAAAGATCCGGAATTGGCCGGGCAGCAACTGGAAGCGTTGGCGGCAATGCAAGCCGTTCGGGGATACGGGCCTGAGTTGGCTATTCGCAAAATCTCCGAAGCTGGTTCAGACATGGCCGATGTGATTGAAATGTGCCGTAAGACCTTTGAAGACTATAAAAGCTACAAGGCGCAGGGCCTGATCCCTAGCGGAAGCTAGCTTTTAGTTCGCAAGGCGACGCAAAAAACAATAAGGCGGCGTGCAAGAAATCGTTTCAAAGCCTTGCGATTCGAGCTGGGTCGCCACTCGAGTGAGCTCATTCAAAGCAGCTTGCGTTTGAAGTTCCCGACTTGCCGGCAGTGCCAATTCAATCGTCGGATTTATCTTCACGTCAGTTACGGGTTTGCCGTCGCAGGTGAGCGTGCGAACCATCTGGCTTGCTAAGACTTCATCACTCACTGCTAGGTGTCCCACATTCAGGGTCAGCATACAAACCGGGGCGCTGTAGAGGACGGTGGAAGAAAACACTAAAGCCGCAGTGATTAAAGACTTCATATGCCCTTTCTAAAGGTACAAGCGTTGCGGGTCTAATTTATCGCGCAGAAGCGAGATTTGAACAGCACTAGGTGCCGCGATTTTTTTCAACTGGCTCGCTACTTTAAGATCCCAACCGCAAGCCGCTTTGACTTGCGCGATTTCCACGCCTTCGTAGATCTCCGTCAGAACCATTTCACCGTTTTGAAAATCGCAAACACCTAGATCTGTGATCACGGTCATCGGCCCGCCGCCTGGAAGAGTATTTTTCTGGCCATTAGGCCAAGCCCCGCGTTTGCTGCGGTAGGCATGGCCGGGGCTGGTGACGAAATCGACAGTATCGACGAAGCTCCGAGGGCTCATGCGCATCATGATGAGCAAGCGTTGAGAGTGT